>CAYJGC010000003.1:60064-67381 GCA_964369725.1 uncultured Eggerthella sp. | reverse complement strand
ATAGTGCTCTTCAACAAATAAGCCCGCCTCCGAAGAGACGGGCTTATAAAAACAACGTGCGAAATATCGCTTAGCGCTTCGAGAACTGAGGACGCTTGCGAGCTTTCTTCAAGCCGTACTTCTTGCGCTCTACCATACGAGAGTCACGAGTTAGGAAGCCAGCCTTCTTGAGTTCTGCACGATAGTCGCCTGCCTCAAGGAGTGCACGAGAAATGCCATGACGCAAAGCGCCAGCTTGACCCGAAATGCCACCACCATCAAGACGAGCAATTACGTCAAAGTGCTCCATAGTATCGGTTACTTTGAAAGGAGTCTTGGCGAAATCAACCAATGCCTCGCGACCAAAATACTGAACAGCCTCACGACCGTTAACGGTAACCTTGCCCGTGCCTGGAACGAGGCGCACGCGCGCAACAGCGTTCTTGCGGCGGCCAGTGCCGTAATACAAAGCTTCATTTGCCATGGTTTAACCCTCCATCTTAATCTCACGGGGCTGCTGAGCCATGTGTGGATGCTCTGCACCAGTATATACCTTGAGCTTTTTACCCATTGCACGACCAAGCGTGTTCTTAGGCAACATACCCTTAACAGCATGTTCAATAACGCGCTCAGGATGCTTAGCCATAGCCTCTTCAAAGGTCTCTGACTTCAAGCCACCGGGGAAACCGCTGTGGCGGTAGTAGCTCTTAGTTTGAGCCTTGGTGCCTGTTACGCGGATTTTGTCGATGTTAATGATTACCACAAAGTCACCCGTATCAACATGAGGGGTATATTGTGGCTTGTGCTTGCCCTTGAGAATTTGTGCAGCCTTGGCAGCAACGCGACCTAAAACTTGGTCCTCAGCGTCAATCAAGACCCACTCGCGCTCAACTTCTTGAGGCTTAGCGTAATACGTCTTCACTATTAATTCCTCCAAATAAATATCCTACCCCGCCTTGCGGGGCGGGCTTTCACTGTATACGACAGAGAAGCTTTTGTTCTGCCAAATTGCAGCGAATGATCGGTTTCAAAAGCGCAGCCAAATTAGAAGTTGGGTTCCTACGCCAACACGCAACCTCCGGCCTGGACTCCATTGGTTTTGCGTTTCTGCTTCATACTGCTATTACGGGGCATTCGAAAGCGAACCTTGGTATTGTAGGCAAAATTACCTGTAAAAGTCAAT
Source organism: uncultured Eggerthella sp. (assembly GCA_964369725.1). Lineage (GTDB taxonomy): Bacteria > Actinomycetota > Coriobacteriia > Coriobacteriales > Eggerthellaceae > Paraeggerthella. The sequence continues at coordinate 66,219 of CAYJGC010000003.1, read as the reverse complement.
AAAAAACTCTCATCTTTCGTTCGAATTGCACAAATACTGAAGAGGAATTGCGTTATCTTTGCTTTATTACTCAACTCGCTACTTTTCACACTCCAGTAGCGAATTAGGTAACGCTCGATAGCCGTAAACAAAAGCATGTAGAACCGTTCGTGCAATCGTCGTGAAAGCGAAGTGAATGCAACAATTTCACCGTAACACAGAAAACCCGAATAGCAAGCTCCCCACCAATATCACTCAAATAGGAAGCTTGCTGCTCACTGCATCACTTTAGCGACCGATTGCTAAGCATGAATCTCAACAAACTCACAATTCGCCGCAGGGTTTTTAATACTACATCAGGCTACTTCCCTACCAGATGATTTCTTGAAGATATCCAGGCTACCAATGCAGCGCCAAGCCCAATAGCTAACCACAGATAAACCACACTCTTGTCTCCGGTTTTCGGAATCTGGCCAGAGGACTCCACTTGAGACAAGACAGCACCGCTCGAATTAGATACCTGGTTTACTTCAACGCCTGAATTAAGCTCAACAGTAGGCTCCTTATCAAGTTCAACAGCAGGCTCTTTACATGTTCCCGTTATAGTGAAATGAGGGCTTGTCCCGCTCACCGTATAAAGCATCCCTCCCTCAGAAGATTCCACTTCTACCGTCCATGAATAACCATCATCGAGAGGAGTCCAGGTATACGTCCAATTGTTTTCTGGCGTCAGCAAAACCAGATCTCCATACGGTTCACCGTCGCGCAGCAGCTGAACGGGTACAGAACTAGGCTGACAACTACCCTCAGTATCATCCTGCACATAGGTTGCCGAAATCTCTACATAGGTTCGATTGTTAACTTCAACACCTATAGTTTCATTCTCGGCTATCACACCTTCTTGATCTCCGGTATACGTTGCCAGATACTTATCAGCACTATAATCCTGTTCTTCTAAGCTATAGCTTATACTGGCGGGGAGATTATATATCTCGATCCATTCTTCACCTTTGAGAGAAAACGTTGCCTTACCGCTAGCATCACAAACAAGACTCCCTTCTTCTTCCCCATTACTATGTTTATATAAATAAGCTGCATTGGCAGAATCTCCAAATGTCACCTCAAACACAAAGGCTTCCTCGGTATTCACATACGCTCCTCCCAGTGTTTTCGTGACCTTCAACGAGCCCACACTGTCCGCGATCTTTATGCCTTCAATAGGAATATTGTTATCCACTATCGGTGAGGCATCGAGCGTAATACTTTCTTCTTTTGAAACCGTCACCGCATGCTCTTTAACATACGGTTGATATCCATCTGCTGTACCGGTTTCTTTAAGAATATACGTACCCTCGGGCACTCCTACGAAGTAAACTTTTCCACTTTCGTCAGTAGTAGCAGTTCTAAACTGCTCCCCTGCGGTACTATTGTCTTCTTCAGTAGTAAATAAAGTGAACTCTGTGTCAGGAATAGCTTCATTGGTTTCTCTATCTGTCTTTTCTACGCTAAACCAAATGTTTCGATTCATGCTTGCTGATGCAGCAGCTGCGCTAACCGTATAACTTACCGTATCGTCAACGCTTGTCACACTCTGACCCTTTAAAGCAATTTCATTGCTAACCTGCTCACCGCTTTGGGCGGTAATATCTGTCATGTACGTATATTGGTACGCCTTCTCATTCTGCGGGACTGTCAGTCGGAGCTTACGTGTTGCAGAATCGTAGCTTATCGTCGTAGCATCCGCGAGATTAGAACCTACCTGCGTCAAACTACCATCCGCATTAAGCTGCATTTCGTACATCGAAAAGTTTTCCATAATAAGGTTGTTTTTTGAATCTGTGGGCACATCAATTCCGTTTGATAACGTATCTTCTAAATACACGGGAGCATCGAAAAGGGGGAGCTCATTGGGGTTGTACGTGGCTATCCACGTGATTCTTCCCTCTTCCTCGCTCACTAACCCCTGTTTGTCTAATAGATCGCTTTTGATAGACACGTGAGAAGAGTCGCTTCCCACCGATATATCTCCGCTACTTTCCACAAACACATCAATAGTGTTTGTAGCGACATTTTCTTGCCCAGAGCTAACATACGATTCCGCTAAGGATTCACTTGGTTTTGCCTGTAACAAAATCACATAAGGTCTCTGCAAGCTCCCATTTTCAAAGCTAAATTGAGCTACTCCTTCATTACTTTCAAAAGAAAGACCGGACACACTATCAGCAACGTCGTCAATTGCAGTCACGCTTGAATTTGCAGCACTTACACCTTCATATATAAGACAGGGAACGCCTTCTTCAAATTCCACAAAGTCCCAACCTGCGGGTAGCGTATCTTTTAATACAATTTCACCAAGCTGCTCTTCAAGTATCGCGGTATTTACACCCGATGCGTTCACATGAAGTCTAAACACTACTGATTGGGTGTTGTAATTAAAGCTTTGCCTATCTGAAGCGCCCGATGAATTGATTTCGTCAAGCGTGAAATTGTTATCTGCCGCCGCTTCACGCGTTAACGCATCTTTTTTTATAACTTCTGTTTCGTACCTTGTCGTTCCTCTACTGCTGTTAACCACATCACTCCCAGAAAAAAGGATTGCATAATTATTTATTCTGGTCGATGTATTTTCGCTAAAAAGTGCTTTTGGGTTAAGCATATTGGTTTTGTAGGTCATCGTCTGCTTTGCATCCACCGGCTTAAACCCTGTCATTTTAAGCAAATCTCCTACACGATTTCCCTCTGAATCTTTTACAGCAATAACCTCAAACGTGATTTCATCTGCTGAAGTTTCACTACCTTCAATATACTTTTGCTGATAGCTTGGTATGAGTTCGCCTAAAATAAGCGGATCGATAGCCAGAGGCGAACCTCCCGCATCATAATAAACAAGTTCGCTAGGGTTTACTACAGAATCGCTATAGATTAGCAGGTCATAGGTAGACAACTGGTCAACCTCCTGCGTACGTGCATTTACATCTATTTCCCATTCGACAATTCCATTTACCGTATCAACATTTTTTGCAGATTTAGTCAGTACGTCGTACCCAATAGATATCCTTTCCGCTTCGTCACTAAGCAGACTATCTATTCCGCTCCAAACGATACTGACCGTATTATTAATGGAAAAACTGCCGCTAATCAAATCAGGCTTAATAACGTCGGATTTAATAGTCAACAAGATTGGAGTATCTACGGTATGAAACGAATACACGCTATTTGCTGGCGTTATGGGTGTTTCAGTTGCATTCCATACAAGATTTCCCTCTTCGTCCATATATCCCGTTTGATAATATGCACTTCGAAAAATAAGATTTGAGTCTAAAACGTCGGTCACTTTAACGTCATTGAGCGTTGCTCCTACCTGATTAAAGGCTACCTTCCAGTCAATCTTAGCGGTATTTTCATATATATCACCTGTTTTCTCAAAGGTTTTTTCTATCCAGTTAACCGCATACGAAACCGTTGCAGACGATTCGGCTACAGGGGATTCTTCGCCGCCTTTCAACAAGTCTGCATGATTTACCGCGCTTTGTTCTTGAGGTTGAGGGTTGGTTTCGTCATAAACGATCGTTTCAAAGGTGATAACTTGCTCACCTGTTGTTTCTGGAAATACATACGAAAGACTTTGATTTTCGCTGGTCAGCATAGGCGAAACTGTAACACCATTCACCTTAAACGAATTATCTACGTAAGTTCCTGCCTCAAGCATATCATCAACAAACTCAAATCCCTGCAAGTTCACATGGCTCACGCCTCGCTTTTGATCAACTATGATTGTCCACGTCATAACACCTTGAGCATATTCTCCCGATTTCTCAAACGTATATTCAAGCGGTATTGCAGGGATCCCTATCGTGTAATCCTTTCCCAATATAACAACGGTATCTGTTTGATCCTCATCTCCCGCTGTTTTTCCCTCATACTTGAGCGTTGCACTAAAAGAACCTTCTACGTTAGCATACATACCATTAAAAACATCGTCATCGCCATCAAAGATGATATTTGCTTGCACGATCTTCACGCCGTCCGATATTGTTTCATTAACGAGTGAAATACTCCCGAGTTTTACGTTATCTGGTGTTCTCATTTCAAGATTCACCATTGGTTCTTCTAGCTGGAGTCCCTTTGCTAAAACTATAGTTGCCGTATCACCTTGACGCACAATTTCTGAAGGAACAGGCGGTATGGGATAATCACCCTTAACGGGAACATCAAACGAAACATCTATTTCTATCATCTCATTAAATTTAATGGTATCACCAGAGCCAACTGCTGTGTCGTTTTGAAAAACAGCCGCTTGGGCATTCCCCAAAAAAGCAGTTACCTCCTGCGATTGTTCTGTAGCTTTCGCCGGCGAAACCCCCACACCAATAAGCACCATAGTCAACATTAATAAAGCCGTTAGAGCTCTTTTCATACGCTTCCTTTCCCGACAGACATACACCGAAATTGGGCAAGCAAAAAAACTAATTGCTTTGCTACTAGCTTGTCGAAAAATACTGTCATAGAAAAATAAACGTAGGGAAAAGCGTTGCTGTACAGCAACGCCCAATTAGCTAACCTGTCAAATAAATACAGCTAAAAGCCCTGATAAATCAATGTTTTTGCTTATAGATGATAAGGATTTACTACCTGAGATAAACGCATGAACATACAAAAATTGCTCCTTATTTTTGATATAAATAAGGAGCTTGATTTCAATTTAATACAACTTTATAAGGTGATTTTTTGATGAAAGCGCACGGGATTTTGATGCGGCAAGAGCAAGCACCTTGACTACGTAAGAGACTTCTTGCTTTGAATTTTTCGCATGATAAAAACAAGTGTCTGGTGTACAAATATTGCACTTCTTACAGCCAAATACGCCTGAATGCTCAAAAAACAGCACCCCGTTACATACTGCCCATCCGCATCACACCCCTCAATGCGCAGCCTGCTACGAGGGAACAGCTTAGCATAAAAACAAGGGAATCTCTCCCAAAAGAAAGCTCTCGAGACTACTCTCAGATCCGCCTACAACAATTCGATACGCTTGAGGATACGCTTCCAAAAATTTTTGCATTCCCTTCAGATTCTTCACTCTCCCGCTTTTGACTTCAATAGCAGTTATTGCAGAACCTTTACGCAAAACAAGATCGACCTCATACGCTCCATCGCGCCACCAAAGAACTTCAAAGCCCTCTTCAAAACTCCTATGAAGCAAATAGGCTCCTACAACAGTTTCAACCAAATGCCCCCAAGCAGAAGAATCGTTTTCAAGTTGCTGTTTAGGAATTCCCAACATGGCACTTTGCAAAGAACTGTCGTGCGCCATGAGTCGCGGGGAGCTCTTTCTTGTTGATATGAGGCGCGTCTCGTATTTTTGCAAACCGCTCAACATGCCCGCCATAGACAGCAAATTGAGATATTCCGCCAACGTTACCGTATTACCAGCGTCTTGCAACTGCCCAAGCATTTTATTGAATGAAAGTTCTTGAGCTGAAAACTGCACCCCTAAAGAGAAAAGAGCACGCATAAGGGCAGGTTTTTTCACGGGAGCCATAGCCAATACATCTTGGGAAATAGTTGGTTCAATAATTGAATCTATCATGAATCTTCGCCAGCGCAATTCATCATCCACAAAAGAGGCAGAGCGGGGGTAGCCGCCATAATAGATAAAATCCTCTAACGAGTAGCCAAAAGCGTCTCTGCATTCTGCATAATACCATTGGGGGCTGCGCAGTATCTCATACCGACCCATCAACGATTCTTCCAGCCCTCTACCTAGCAACAAAGAAGACGAACCAGACAAGAAAACTTTTACTTCAATGTTGTTGCGTCGGTCTTCATCCCATAGCTCTTTAACAATTGACGACCAGTCTTTAATTTTCTGAACTTCATCAATGATAAGAATGACTTCACCTTTAAGTGCTGCAAGATTTCGTGCCTGCTGCCATTCCGTTCGCAACCAAGCCCAATTTCCCATATCAGCTGAAATCGAACTAATGGGCAATGATACTTTTTCACTTGCCTGTTTAAGCGCAGTACTCTTTCCAGTTTGACGCGGACCAACGAGTACTTGAATAAGACCCAAAGGTTCTAACATTCTCTCATGAAGCTTTTTAACTATTAGACGTTCGTACATGATGAGTCCCTTCTTGCAATTTTACTCAGTGTAGTGAGTAATTTTACTCAGT
>CAYJGC010000003.1:48289-59964 GCA_964369725.1 uncultured Eggerthella sp. | reverse complement strand
TAGTGAGTAATTTTACTCAGTCTAGTGAGTAAAATCAAGAACTATGCGACCAGAGACTGCAAAATACCCTTTGACGCAAGGGCTTTCGTCAAAGGGTATCGATTTACAAACACTAGAGTAAAGTTAACTCTACACAGCAGATAACGCCTGTTCAACGTCGGCGATAAGGTCTTCGGTACCCTCAATGCCGCAAGACAAACGTATCAAATCAGGAGATACGCCTGCTGCTACCAATTCTTCATCATTCATTTGACGATGCGTTGCATTTGCAGGATGAAGCACACAGGTACGCGCATCGGCTACATGGGTTGCAATTTGAGCAATCTTGAGATTTGCCATAAAGGTCTCTGCTGCATCACGCCCACCCGCAACACCAAAGCTCACTACACCACTTGCTCCGTTTGGCAAGTATTTCTTTGCCATTTCATACTGACTACTGCTTTCCAAAAGCGGATAACGTACCCATGAAATCTTGGGATGCTGCTCAAGATACTGCGCCAAGGCGAGGCCATTTTTGCTATGTTGAGCCATGCGTAAATGTAAGCTTTCCAATCCCATGTTAATCAAAAACGCGCTTTGTGGCGACTGACTTGCTCCCAAGTCGCGCATAAGCTGCGTGGTTGCCTTGGTTATAAACGCACCTTCCAAGCCGAAACGCTCTGCATACACTACTCCATGATAACTGGGGTCTGGCTCAGTTAGGCAAGCAAACTTATCACCCTGTGCAAACCAATCAAAACGACCTGCATCTACGATGACACCGCCAATACTTGCGCCGTGTCCATCCATATACTTCGTCGTTGAATGCGTCACAATGTCCGCACCCCATTCAATAGGGCGACAATTAACTGGTGTTGGGAAGGTGTTATCCACCATCAACGGCACCCCATGCGCATGTGCAGCTGCTGCAAACCTCTCAATATCCAACACATGTAGCGAGGGATTTGACAAAGTCTCACCAAAAACTGCTTTTGTATTAGGGCGAAATGCTGCTTCAAGTTCCGCGTCAGTGCAATCAGGAGCAACAAAGGTAAACTCTATTCCCATGCGCTTCATAGTTACTGCAAACAAATTGTATGTACCGCCATAAAGCGCGGAAAGTGCTACCACGTGATCGCCTGCTCCTGCAATATTGAACACGGCAAAAAAACTTGCGGCCTGTCCTGACGAAGTCAGCATTGCTGCGCTTCCTCCTTCAAGTTCAGCAATTTTTGCTGCAACAAAATCGTTGGTTGGATTTTGTAGGCGCGAATAAAAATAGCCTGATTCTTCAAGATCAAACAAACGAGCCATATGTTCGCTCGTGTCAAACTTCCAAGTTGTTGATTGATAGATGGGAATCTGGCGTGGATCACCGTCGTTGGGGCGATAGCCACCTTGTACACAAGTTGTACTCAATGATTCTGGCATATTTACTCCTCGGCGTAGATATAACGACATTACTATCGGGGGCTATTATAACGAGCAACCCGCACTAACGGATAACACACACAGTAATTACGATAATACGTTATCGCACATTTAACTCAGGTAGCTACCCCGACTCCGTATATAATAGGCACAGCAAAAACCTACATGCAGCTCAAGGTACTGCATGTAACGAATGTAAGGAGTAGCCGTGCCTATTAGAATTCCTGATTCTTTGCCTGCCAAAGAAGTACTCGAAAGCGAGAACATTTTTGTCATGACTGAATATCGCGCTATGCACCAAGATATTCGTCCTTTGCGCGTATTGCTTCTTAATCTCATGCCTACCAAAATTATCACCGAAGCGCAGATCATGAGAAAGCTCTCTAATACGCCTCTGCAAATTGAAGTTGAACTTTTACAAACCGCAAGCTACAAATCAAAAAATGTATCAGGCGATCATCTTGAAGCCTTCTATACTACCTTTGAACAAATCAAAGACCAACGCTACGACGGTCTCATCATTACGGGTGCGCCCGTTGAACTGCTTGACTTTGAAGATGTGGATTATTGGACAGAGCTTGAACAAATTATGGCATGGTCCGCCACCAATGTTCATTCAACGTTCCACATCTGCTGGGGTGCCCAAGCGGGCATTTACTATCATTACGGTGTTAATAAATACGAGCTGCCCGCAAAAATGTTTGGTGTATTTGAGCATGATGTCGTTAAACCCTCCTCACCTTTGGTACGCGGCTTTAACGACACATTTATGGCACCACATTCGCGCTATACCGATGTTGCAGCAGCAGACATCGAAGCAAACCCCGCACTCGAACTGATTGCCGTATCTGACGAAGCGGGTGTTTACATTGCAAAGAGCACCGACAACAAGAACTTTTTCGTATTTGGCCACCCCGAATACGATGCCGAAACACTCATGTGGGAATACGAGCGCGATGCAGCAAAGGGAGAAGGTACCGCGCTTCCTGCCCATTACTTCCCCAACGACGACCCTAAACAAGCACCGCATGCCACTTGGCGCGCACATGCGCAACTACTCTACACCAATTGGCTTAATTACTACGTCTATCAGACAACCCCTTACGATCTTAACAAAGTGGGAAGCGAAGAAGCCGTACATGAACAAGACTAGTCGCAAACCACTTTACACACTGCGACCCGTAATAACCCCCGTTGCTCAAAGTGCAGCGGGGGTTTCCCCTGACAAAAGACTACAACGTGATACCTTAGAGCCTTCTGCGAAAACAGATACAACATCCGCGCCAGCAGTATGCGATCCCTTTTTACGCGCCGCTACCGAAGACGACGATGGCTACGACCCCTTCTCCGATCGTCCCCCAACGCCCGACCCCTTCTACCAAGAAGACCCCTGGAAATAGAATAGTTAACACCCGGAACACGAATCAATGAGCTAGCTATATTCCCTAGCTTTGTCATTTTAACCGCAGCCTCTTTAGGAAACTAAGTGTTCTTATTTTGTCCAGTTGATAAGAGTTTGTGCAGACAGTTCTTCAAAACTCATAACCATATGATGAGCTAACTTTTTAAGTTCTTCTTGGGTTCCAGAAAGATCGCAATCATAAATTGCAAGGGTACGATACCCTGCAGAATTAAGCGTCTGTACCGCATAAGCTGCATCTTCCATGCCCCAAGTATTCTCTTTTTGGGTTCCCATAAGGTCACACGCGCGGTCCCAAACAGTGGACTCACGCTTAGATCTACCCACATCATCTACTGAAACTATCGCATCAAGGTAGGGCGCAAAACCACAGCGAGTCAATCCTGCTTGCAAGTACGGTTGTGGGCTAGAAGACACAACACTCATGTGCACACCCGCTGCTGCAAGCTGTTTAACAAACTCAAGGGCTCCCGACCTCTCGCTCGCACAAGTTTGATAATATTCCAAAACCAATTCGTCAATCATATCTACTACCTGATGAGGTGATGAGCCCAATCCGTAACGCTCATAAAAAAATGCACCTACTTCGGGAATGGTAAGTATCGTCAAAAGGTCAGTATCTGTTTGCGATAAAACAACGCCCGCACGCCTACCAAGCTTCTCTTCCACCTCGCGCCACATAGGCATAGAATCAATGAGCGTTCCGTCACAGTCAAACATTATGCCAATCTGAGATGCATCCACAAGCAAACCTCTTATACTCTCTTCCCCACTATCCTGACAAACAGTCGGCCAAGGATCAGTTTCCTTGGCCGAAACGTAAATCTTAATGCTACTTTGGACCGTATTGCAGATAGTATGCGTCAATCGCCGCTTTGATTTCATCATCAATAATAACGCGCCCCTGCACTTCGCGGTTATAAAGATACTTGGTTACTTCTGCCATATCGACAATAGAGGCTGCGGGGAAACCGTAGCGCTCACTCACTTCATCAACAGCGCTCACTATGCCACCCTTACCCACTTCCATGCGATTAAGGGAAACCATGAGGCCTTTCACCTCAACGTTTGCCTGCTCCATCAAAATAGGATGCGTTTCATCAATTGATTTGCCTGATGTTGTTACGTCTTCAACAATGACCACTCTATCGCCATCACACAAACTACTACCTAACAAAATACCTGCGTCTCCGTGATCTTTTACCTCTTTACGATTTGAGCAATAACGAACTTCCTTACCATAGAGTTCATTGATTGCCATCGTGGTGATAACCGCAAGCGGAATGCCTTTGTATGCAGGACCAAACACTACATCAAAATCAAGTCCAAAATTAGCGTGAATGGCACGGGCGTAATACAAACCTAGGCGATGCAATTGCTCACCCGTTACGTACGCACCAGCATTCATGAAAAAGGGAGACTTGCGACCACTTTTCAAGGTGAAATCACCAAACTTGAGGACTTCACTTTCAACCATAAACTCAATGAATTCTTGCTTATATTGCTCCACGTCAAATCCCTTTCTTCCTGCATCATGCTGCACGTTTTTTACTAGTCACTATCATACTAAAAAAGCCTCTATGAGATAGGTGTAACATCCAAACACCTACTAAAGCGATTAAGAATTCGATGCTTCAAAACAACCTCACGCGCATACCGCCAAACATACGGTCAACTCTTCACCAACTTGTAGGCTCACAAACTACGCATTAGCACCATGGGTAAAGCTACCTAGCTTCTAGCCTGTCAACTCTTGGTAACTTTGAGTACATGCATGCGCTTCTGCATCTCTACGGTGCTACCATCCTTGGCGTAGCCTATTTCTCTTTAGCCTCTGCCAATTCTCGAATATGTGCACTAGATATCTTCAACTTTTCGCTTGCAGTTTCAATAGCAGAAGTGTCATCTGCAGCATTCTGAGCCGCTTCACGAGCGCGCTTAGTAAATCCTGCAGGACGCTTAGTTACTAGTTTGCGAAGATCATCAGCATCACTGCGCACCTGTTTCTTTTCCTCTTTTTCTACCTGCTTACCAACAGAGGCAAGTGCCTGATCGACCTCATTTAGCAAACGTTGAGCATCATCGCGTGCATGCATGGACTTACGGCGATCTTCATCTTGGGCAGCATACAATTCTGCATCTGCCATGGCACGACGTATCTCTTCATCAGACATGCGTCCAGAATCATCAATAGTAATAGACTGCTCTTTACCTGTGCCCAAATCCTTTGCAGACACTACCAAGATTCCATTTGCATCAATGTCAAACGTTACTTCAATCTGCGGAACACCGGCTGGTGCACGTTTAATCCCTTTTAAACGAAATGTGCCAATAGACTTATTATCAGCAGCCATAGGACGCTCGCCCTGCAATACATGAATTTCTACGCTTGTCTGAAACGCTGCAGCCGTAGAAAAAACCTGCGAATAATTGGCAGGGAGCGTTGTGTTTCTTTCGATAAGACGTGTTGCCACGCCTCCTACGGTCTCTACCGACAAGCTAAGCGGAGTGACATCCAAAAGCAATATGCTATTCCCCGCATGGACCAATCCCTGAGCAGAACTCGACAGCGTGTCTCCTTGAATAGCTGCACCCATGGCAACACATTCATCAGGATTGATAGATGCAGAAGGCTCCTTGCCCGTAAGTTCACGAACCTTTGCCTGCACTGCAGGTATACGCGTAGAGCCACCTACTAAGAGCACGCATCCCAATTCGGATGCCGCTATGCCTGCATCGTTAAGCGCATTTTCTACCGGTTCCGTAGTGCGATTCACCAAGTCACGTGTAATTTCATCAAACTTTGCCCGCGTGAGCGAAAACTCCAAATGCAACGGCCCTTGCGAACCTTGCGCCAAAAAAGGAAGGTTTATGCTCGTGCTGTCAAGCGAAGACAAGTCAACCTTTGCTTGACGAGCCGCCTCCATCACACGCTGCATTGCCGAAGCGTCCCGACCTATATCGATGCCGTTGTCGCGTTTAAAGGCCTCTAGGATGTAGTGGGCAACACGTTCATCGAAGTCATCGCCACCCAAATGGTTGTCACCTGACGTCGCAAGAACTTCAATAACCCCGTCTCCGATCTCGATAATCGAAACGTCGAACGTTCCACCGCCTAAGTCATATACCATGACTTTTTGTTGCTTATCATTATCAAGTCCATAAGCAAGCGCTGCACTCGTGGGCTCATTGATAATACGCAATACATCAAGTCCCGCAATTCGACCCGCATCTTTGGTGGCCTGACGCTGCGCATCATCAAAATATGCAGGCACGGTTATTACCGCTTGCGTCACTTCTTGTCCGAGAAAAGATTCCGCATCACGACGCAATTTTCGCAAAATCATAGCCGAGAGCTCTTGGGGAGTGAATTTTTGTCCATCTAGTTCGCTGTGCCAGTCGCTTCCCATATGACGTTTTACTGACGAAATAGTACGCTGAGGATTTATAGCAGCCTGTCGAATGGCAATTGAGCCAACCAAGCGCTCATCATCTTTAGTAAAGGCAATCACACTAGGAGTTGTACGGTCTCCTTCTGCATTAGGGATAATGACGGGACGACCGCCTTCAACCGCTGCCACACAACTATTGGTAGTCCCCAAGTCAATGCCTATTGTTGCTCCCATATGCGCTTCCTTTCGCTAGAGCTTTTTCTCATACACTTATACACAATCGTATTGCGCAATCCTAACAACCAAGAAAAGGACGGCACAGCGTAGGCCCGCAGCACCAAATACCAATGCACAACATGGTAGGATCGATGCCCATGCTAAAACCCTGTGCCTGACCTTCTTGTTGATACGTTTTGCCTGCTTGTTGAAAATAACGCTGAGCACGTTGATAGTCTGGATTGACGGGTTCCAAACGTATAGCTCGCCTAATTTGCTCTGATGCCATAAGCGTATTACCCGCCCCGTCGTTTGCAAGCGCGCTTAAGTAATACCAACGAGCATTGCGTCCATCACTCGTTATTTCATTAAGTGAACGTACCGCCTCACGATGACGACCTGCGTTAATATCGTTAACTACTCCACGAATTTGAGGGCTATCACTCACAGCTGACTCAGGATGGATAGGCTCGCGAGAACCAGAACTTGTGCCCCCAAAGCCAAACAAGTCATCAAAATCAACAAACGTCCACCCGTACGGATTTTGCGAATCTTGCCCAGCGCCCGCCTGTCCACTTCCCTGTCCATAGGGATTGCTGTAGGGGTTTGCCGCAGCACCACCTGTACCGCTAGACGACGCACTTCGTCTATCTCGAGCGGCATACTTTTCGGGATTTACAATACGGTCATACGCTTCGTTAATCTTGTTCATGCGCTCTACCGCAGACGCATCATTGGGATGCAAATCAGGGTGATTTTCGCGTGCCTTTTTGCGATACGCCTTCTTCACTTCATCCGGTGTTGCATCGTGGGCAATGCCCAAAATATCATAAGGATTCTCAGTTGCCATTAGTTTCTTCATTCTTTACGAGATACTTTTGCCACATACCCGCATATAGCACGCTGCGCAGCAAGTGCACATCCTGCACAAGCGGAAGTCGCTCAAATGCATCCACCGCACTCAAGGCCAACATTTCCAAATCTTCTTTCATATGAGCTGGATCTACTTGCAAGGCAATCAGAGGATTGTAACTACCCGACTGCTTATCTTCATCAAAATCCATTACGGCATCCATTACGTAGACAAATTTTCCTAAACGCGCGCCAAATCGACGCAAATCTTCACTCCAAAAATCATTTTGCCAAGCAAAAATTTCTCCCAACAACATACCGAAGCAATTTGCTGCCTCATCGGGATTCTCGTCGATACATGCGTTTAATCTATGAGTAGTGCCGGCTTGGCAAAGTGCTTTCTTTTCAATACGCGCAATTTCTTGCATAGAATACTCAACTACTTCACACGTATGGGGATAAAGTTTCTTTACCGTTTCATACGGACGCGAAAGAACACCTGCTGCCGCCCAACTCCTAACGCGCGAGTCATCCTTCCAATCGTCTAAGCACTTATGATACGCTAAAACGACTGACATATCTGCCGCGTATTCTATACAATCACTTTGCACAAAAGCTCGCGGTTTTGCAGGATGAATCAAGCAGCGACCTTGTCCTGAAGCCTCTTGTTTCTCATACATCGAAGACAAAACAAGCGCAAGAAATGTCATATCGTACGACAGAGTAAATCGACTACACTGCCCCGAGCAACGACCAAGACTGCGACAAAGCCCGCAATAAACAGACTGGTAGCGCTCCTGCTCTGTCCGGTCAAGGCTTTCTATGCGCGGAATAATATAACCAAACACAGCGAGCTAAGACTTTCGCACTGTTTCGGTTTTACACTTTGGACACACGACACGCAACGTTCCCTTGCCACGAGGTACCGAAAGCATTTGACCGCAATTCTTGCATTTAAAATACTGCGTAGTCTTACGATTAATCCATCTCTTATTTAACAAGTCCCACTGATGCTTGGGCTTAATCATTACCCGCTCAAAAGTAGAGTTTTCCTTCGCACGCGCAGTAATGTTCTTGGAAAAGGTACGAAAAAGAACAAGGATCAACAATACACTCGAAAGCGTCCAGACTATGTCAAAACCAAATACAAAAGAAACCAGCATCAAAACGATGGCAGCACCCATAAGAAACGACGACAGATTATCATTGCCATAACGCCCTTGCATCCATGACATCAATTTCCACTGCATACGCTGAAAAAAATCGTTCACATTTCCTCTTTTTCATCCTGAAAACTAACAAGTACTATCGAGAGCGTGACGTACCCGAGAAAACTGCCACACCAACAATCATCTCTGTACAAGGTAACGCGTATTTGTTTCTGACAAAAAGTCGTTATCTAACCGAAACATTTAAACCACAAGACACTCACAGCAGCTTTACCATTTACCTACAAAGACGAACTCTTCTTGACAAGAAGAGCGTGCTAAAAGCAGTTTTAAAGGGGATATCTCCATACTAAACTAGCTGTCAACACTAAGCGCACTCGTAAAAAAGTCTTGCGGGCACCCTTTCGGGTTTGTCCGCAAGACTTCGCAAAATACTATCTTATATAACGCGACCTAGCCTTCAACACGAATTACACTGGGTTCCGCGCGCAACGTATCTTCGAGTTGAGCAATTTCTGAAAGGACGTCACGAATACTTTGCTCGCAAGCGGTGTGAGTTACGTAAACTACACCAACCTGGTCGCCATCCTTTTCTCCACGCTGCACAACAGAAAATACACTTACTTCGTGACGGGCAAAAACCGTAGCCATGGCGCCGAGTACGCCTGCACGATCTGCTACCGTAAAGCGAATGTAATATTTAGTTTTTAAATCCTTCATAGGAACAATAGGCAACTCGTCGGTACAAGTACAACCAACCAGGGAGTCTACTCCTTTGGTTTCATTGCGAGCAACCTCAACAACGTCGCCCATAACCGCACTAGCAGCAGGACCTGCGCCGGCACCCTCTCCAAAGAACATAGTCTCTCCCACCGCATCACCGGTAACGTAAATAGCATTGTATACGCCATTTACCTTAGCAAGTTGGTGCTCAAGTGGCAGCATAGTCGGATGTACGCGCACGTCAATACCATCCGATGTGCGATGAGCAAGCGCCAAGAGCTTAACACAATAGCCCATATCATTTGCAGCATCTAAATCCATCGTAGTAATGTTGCGAATACCCTCAGTATGAACGTCATCAATAGTTACTCGAGAATTAAAAGCAATTGAAGCCAAAATGGCAATCTTTGCTGCAGCATCAAAACCGTCAACATCGGCCGTTGGATCCGCTTCGGCAAATCCCTTTTCTTGAGCTTCTTTCAAAGCCGCTTCATAGCTTAAACCGTTCTCTACCATACGAGTAAGCATGTAGTTAGTAGTTCCGTTTACAATGCCCATCACTGAAGTGATTTCATTGGCGATTAAAGAGTGTTTCATGGGGCTGATAATAGGGATACCACCACCAACGCTCGCCTCAAAAGCAATCTCTTTACCCATTTCGCGGGCAGTACTCATGACTTCTTCCCCGTAGGTAGCCATAAGTGCCTTATTAGCAGTTACTACATGCTTTCCTGCACGCAAAGAACTTTGCACCACATCGCGCGCCACCGTAGTTCCTCCAATAACCTCAATAACGATGCTGATTTCAGGATCATTGATGATGTCATGATAGTCAGTCGTAAAGAGATCTTCCACACCATATTCGGCTGCCTGCTCACGGCTGAGCGAACACACGCGAACAAGTTCCAAATCTACTCCATAGTGGCGCAAAAATTTCTCACGATGGTTTTTTAAAATATTGACACATCCACCACCTACGGTGCCCGTGCCAACAAGCCCTAACTTGATGGTCATAGTATTCTCCTAAATATCGCGCCCATACAGGTCTTCATATGTTTCACGCCTTGTCACTACACGCGCTTGTCCATCTTTGACAAACACAATACCCGGTCGCGTTTGTCCATTATAGTTACTTGACATAGTGTAGCAATAAGCACCCGTTCCGAATACTGCCACTACGTCATCAATCTCTGCTGGCTGCAAAGACATGTCCGTTACCACAGCATCACCGCTTTCACAGTGCTTGCCACACAGAGTAACAATTTCACTGCGTGGCTGTCCAGCCTTGTTGGCAATGGTAGGTTCGTAATTTGCATGATAAAGTGCTGTGCGAATATTGTCTGACATACCGCCGTCAATTGCCACAAATTTGCGCACTCCAGGAAGAGTCTTTAAGATGCCTACCGTGTAAAGTGTGAGTCCAGCCGTTGCCGCCAAGCTGCGGCCAGGCTCAACAGATAAGCGAGGTAGCGGCAAGCTGTATTCTGCACAATATTTCTTCACTGCATCTACCGTACAAGCAGCGTAATCATCTATCGTTGAAGGCTCATCGGCTGCACCGTAAGCAATACCAAGCCCGCCACCCAAATCAAGCTCTTCAATAAGATAGCCATACTCGTCACGGACGCGCGCAATAAATTCGATCATAACCTGAGCTGCTTCGCCAAAAGAATGCAAAGCGAAGATTTGCGAACCAATATGACAATGAAAGCCGGCCAAGCGCACATGAGGAGCATCAAGAGCATCTTTAACACACTTGAAAGCAAAGTCTCCCAACATAGTAAAACCAAATTTTGAATCCTCGCAACCTGTGCGAATATATTCATGTGTATCCGCCTCAACACCAGGGGTAATGCGCATATAAATTGCCTGCTCAACGCCCAACTCTCCCGCAATTTCAGAGACACGATCAAGCTCAATGCGACTATCCACCACAATACGACCTACGCCTGCACCAATTGCCTCGCGTAGTTCCTGAGCGGTCTTGTTATTTCCGTGCACAAACACGCGCTCCATAGGGAAACCCACCGCACGCGCACATGCCAGCTCACCTCCGCCAGAAACGTCCAAGCATAAGCCTTCTTCGGCCACAATACGTGCTGCTTCTTTATTGAGGAATGCCTTGCTTGCATAAATGACGTCGGAATTTTCATATCGACTACGAAACGATTCCATATATGTTTGCATACGCGTACGCATATCAGCTTCGTCCATTACATAAAGCGCGGTACCTTGTTCACGCGCAAGTTCAACCATATCGACGCCACCTACAAAAAGGTGATCGTCTTTTACCTCGGCCGTCAAAGGCAATACAGCGCCAAGCTCCATTGTTGTACGCCCGTCGGCTTTTTTAGTTAAATCAGATGCAGGGAGTGCCATGTGTTTCCTTTCACTTTCTAAAGAATTGCCCTAGTCTACCAGTTCATAGCAAAATTACTGTTTCCAGCACGTAAAATACGTTGATTCTTCCTTTGTTTTTGCATTTTTTGAGAC
>CAYJGC010000003.1:26605-48189 GCA_964369725.1 uncultured Eggerthella sp. | reverse complement strand
GTTTCCAGCACGTAAAATACGTTGATTCTTCCTTTGTTTTTGCATTTTTTGAGACAGTAAAAGCACTTACCTAAAATTTGCTGCCAAGATAAAGGGTGTGTACTTGTCAAGCTTCGTGGACGCTTTTTAAAACTTGCTTGATATCCTTGTGAAGTAAACCATCAAAGCTTTCCCCATGGAGAAAGCTTTGATGGTTGCAATATGGTTATGAAACAGGAGCTTAGCTTTCCAAGCCATATCCTATATGAGGGATATTGCCAAAAGATCCGTGATAGTCAGATCCGCCGGTACATAAAAGAGTAAAGCGGTTTGCGAGCTCGTCGCACCGTTTTTGGTCAATAGGCGTATGGTCGGGGTGGTCGCGCTCAATTCCCCCAAGTCCACAGGCGACCAATTCAGGAACCAGGTCAAAGCTATCAAGCTGTCCCGGGTGAGCAAGCACCGCTAGACCCCCCTCTTCAACAACCGCTGCCACCGCATCCCGCGCATCAACATATGAAATATCGCGTGCACAAATTCCCTCACCCTTAAACAGACGCTGGTATAACTCCCGATAAGATGAAGTGCCATAATCAAAATCGGTCAAAGCGGCCATCAGATGTTGCTTATACAAAGCGGTTGAAGACGCAGCTAAGCTCAGAGCATAATCTACGTCCACATCCCATCCTGCTTCTTGCAAACGCGCAAGCTGCCAAAGTGAATTCTTATGACGCTGCTCAAGTGTAGGAGCACAAAGCGACTCAAGAGCAGGGGATTTTTCGTGCACTTGCAACCCTAAAATGTGCACTTTACGCTCTCGCTTGTAGTCAAATGCACTAATTTCTATACCTCCCACCACTTCTATACCTAAGCGCTCCCCCAATACAGTCGCTTCATCGAGACCCTTAGTAGTGTCATGATTAGTAAAAGCAACGCGACTAATACCACGCTGGCTAGCCTGTTTGAGTACCTGCTCAAAGGTATCGGAACCATCAGAAACCGAGGTGTGTATGTGGAGGTCTGAAATCATGCCATCATGCCTTCCTGCATGTTAAATTCATAGTCACAAAGACCTTCCATAAATTCCAAATCATGGAAGATGCCCAACATAGTAGTACCACTTCCCTTTAGCTGCTCAATTAAGTCACGTACTTTGAGTTTTGAAGCATTATCGAGTGAAGCGGTTGGCTCGTCTAGCAACAGCAAACGAGGACGCTTAATCATAGCTGCAGCAATGTTTAAGCGCAACTTCTCTCCTCCTGAAAACGTACGAGGATACAGCCCCCACAGCCCTTCATCTAAGTCAAAATGACGCAACATTTTTTCAGTTTCACGCGCTGCTTGTTCACTTTCACAAGAGCCGAATGTTTCAATCGCGCTTTTGTATACAATGTCATACGCTGTTTGACGAGGTAGCGCATTAAGAAACTGCGAAACATACCCCAGCTCATAGGCACGCAGATACAGCATTTGTCTCTGTGTTGCCTGTGCCAAATCAATAATCCCGTAACGCTTTGAGTCATACAAGATGCGTCCACGCTCAGGAAGATTGGTGCGCCAAATACAACGCAAAATGGTAGATTTTCCGCTGCCGCTGCGCCCAGTAATACCCACAAATTCACCTGCTTGAATAGCAAAACTAATGTCTTGACACCCCTGGATTCGCTTGTCAACACGATGAAGTAAAAACGATTTCGATAAATTCTGAATCTCTAAAGTAGTCATTCTACATCGCCTTTGCAAACAGAGCGCTCGATCCGACCTCTTCGCCATCTTCCCCATAGCAAAGATCACCATAGCCTGCAGGTTGATGCGGATAATGCGAGCGAAACACCGCGTTTCCTCCAACAAAAGCACGTGTCACCACGGGCATCGTACGCCTTAGTAAAGAACCCTCTTTTTCCCCACAATCAATCTCGCGAATCAGCAATAGGTCGGCGCGCTTACCGACCGCAATAGAACCCAACTCATCGGCAACACCTACTGCTTTAGCAGGGTTGATACTTACTAAAGCAAAAGCGCGAGCAAGATCAAGACCACATACATCACGCAGAGTAAATACCGAATCAAGCAAAGCAGCAGGATAGTAGTCGCTGCATAAGATATCGATAGCACCTGCAACCACCGCCTCACGTGCGCTCAAATTACCCGAATGACTATATCCCAGCATGACATTAGGAGCACCGGCGATAGTATGCATGCCGCGCCCTCGTGCTTCATGAGCAATATCAAGCGTTATGGGAAATTCTGAAATAGTAGCCTGAATACCATCCATAAACGCGAGTTTTTCAGAAGTATCATCATCATGCGAAGCAATTGAAATACCCCGCTCACGTGCAGCAAGCGCAAGGGTGTTAATTTGAGCGTAGGTTAGTTTTTTGCTCTCTTGTTGCTGTCTAATAACTTCTCTAACTTGTTCATCCGTTACGTCATGATACCCTTTAAGTGTGTCGCCAAATACCAAGAGATCAGCATATTGCCCCTGACCAGGCGTATGATCCATAAATGATACCAAGTCAATTTTACCCGAATGCAGGTACTCCTCCATTTCGCCATACAAGTCAACCGAATCGAGCTCTATACGCATGTGCAAGCGATGGCGAATAAGATGGTCGCGCTCTTCTCCTTCGCGCATATTTGCCACACAATCAATAAGCGAACTCACATTTTCAAAATTGCGAATAGGCTTATGGTCAAAAATCTGAGTGCCATAAATAGAAAGGGAGTGATAGATAGTCGTAACTCCATGTGCCACCAACTCACGATCCGTTTTATACAAAGAACGCGAGAGATCCATCACGACACTTGGACGGGGTGATGCAATATTTTCTACATAATCCGAGTGAATATCAATCATACCGGGTGCAACAAAGGCACCGCGAGCATCAATAATAGGGATCACGCCTTTAGTTGCATCAGGCTGGGCGTGAAGATCGCACGATGAAGTTGGTTCGATTGATGCAATACGTCCATCAACGACTACTACATCATGATTCGGTAAAACACGATCGTAGAGCACGACAGACCCACCGCGAATAATATAAGAATTGCTTTCCATAAAACAAAATCCTTTCAGTCCTTCTTAAAATCAGTCACATTGCTAGAGCAAGGAATACACCAATTGTTGGGTATAGGCATGTTGAGGGTCTTCAAGAATCTGATCAGTAAGACCACTTTCAACTACACGCCCATCTAACATGACAAAGGTGCGGTCAGCCAACATGCGAATTACACCCAAATCATGACTCACCACAAGCATACTCACGTTAAAGTCACGGCGAATCTGCTGGATAAGATCGAGAACTGCCGCTTGAACCGATAAGTCCAACCCAGTTGTAACTTCATCAAGGAGCAGGATAGGTGGGTTATTGGAAAGTGCTTTAGCAATTTGCACGCGCTGCTGCATGCCTCCCGAAAACAAACGTGGCGGCGTAGTGGCTCGTGCGGAAGGGATATTGACGCGCTCAAGTAAATCTATTCCTCGTTCGCGCATAGCACTTACGTTGCGATTTCCTGCCGCTATCATCTGCTCAGCAATGTTTGAAAGGGAAGAAAAATCCATTCGCAAACCCAAATAGGGATTTTGGTACACCATACCAAAAACAGTATTACGAATTGCGCGCTTCTGCTGCGAAGACAGCTCAAACAAATTTGCTACTCCTTCATCATAAGGATGCGCATACACCTGACCCGAAGTTGCTGTTTCATCAAAAAACATGCACTTCATAAAGGTAGATTTTCCACTTCCCGACTCTCCCACAATTCCCACAATCTCACCAGGGAACACCTCTAGGCTTACATCACGCACTGCATGAACAGTGCCACACTGAGGACACATATTTCGCTCAAGTTGAGCACTCAGAGGAGAGCAGTACGCGCACCCTTTACCAAACCTTTTTGAAAGGTGCTGTACTGAAAGACTTGGCACTTCATCAAGTCCAAAACGTTGCGCATCACTCATTAGTTACTCCCTTCAGGCGCACGTCACCTGTTCTTTGCTCACTATTTCTGCGCTGTTGACAGTAGGAAGTGTCATTGCACTGGTAATACACCGCGCCCGTCTGTTCATTTACTAGTTCGTCTAAATACACTTCACGAGCACCACATAGACAGCAGCTTTGCCCTGTAAAGGTTTCAACCACGAAGGGAAAATCCTCAAAATCAAGAGGTTTCACCTTGGTATACGGAGGCACTGCATAGATTTTCTTTTCACGACCCGCCCCAAAGAGCGTAAGATGACTGGCATTGTCAAGCTTCAAATTGTCAAAACGAGGAATGGGTGAAGGAGCCATAACATAACGATCATTAACCAATACGGGGTGGTCAGCACCTGTTGTCGTCGTATCAAACCGTACGATCTGATCAAACAACTCAAGCCATGCACCGGTGTAATCTGCTTCGGCATGAAGACGACGAGTGACCGCTTCACTTGCTTCAAACGTACGCAAAGGTTCAGGTGTAGGCACTTGCAAAACCAAGAGCTGGTCTTCTCTGAGAGAAATCTCTGGAATACGATGACGTGACTGAATAAGGGTTGCTTCCTGTGTTTCGTCGGTCACCTCAACATCGGTGGTATCGGCAACGAGCTTTTTAATATTGACCGCATTAACACTGTCATCACAGCCTTGGTCGATGACCTTTAATATGTCAGCACGACCAATAAGACTTAAAGTAATCTGTAAACCACCCGTACCCCATCCACGTCCGATGGGCATTTCTCGCGAGGCAAAAGGAACTTGATAACCAGGAATTGACACGCCTTTGATAACAGCACGGCGAATCTCTCGCTTTGATGCCTCATCAAAAAACGCATAGTTATAACGCGCTTGCATCGTATGTCTCCTTTGCTTGATTTGGTGCTGCATCAGCATGGATATCTGCCAAATTATCTAACTCGACCTCTGCATGCGTAGCTCTAACGCTTGAAAGCTTTGATTGGAAAGTTACGTAATGAGGTAATTTCAGATGCGAAATAAAACCAGTTGCCTCTACACCATCCACGTGATACAGCACAAATTCCTCATCTTCTGTGGGATAACGCTTATTGCCTGATTCAAGACAGCGATCAAGCACGCTCATAGCAATTGCTTTTGTTTCTGACCGCCCCATCACAAGACCATAGCCTACAACTAAAGACAATCCCTCTTCAGCAGCACTGCTTTGATCAGGAGCATCTTCATCCATAAAAACACTTTCTACTTCAGTCACAGGAATTGAACCCAAATAGTAAGCATCGTCGGCATCGCCTGTAAAAAGCGGATGATTCACTGTTATCTCAACACTTCCCGCACGCAACTCACCTACGGTAGGATGTGCAGGACCAAAACCACGAATAGCGGCATAACCAAGCGCTTCTACAGCCTGAGTCATACCACGCGAAAGCGTTTGCAAGCGCACAGAACGAGATGCAGGAAATGTTAGGGGCGCCATTGTGGCATCAGTTGGCTGCGTGTTATCAATCTCTATTGATTTCACCAGCCCTTCACTACGCAGATAATCTACGACACGAGGAAGCTGCACCGGCAAGACCGCCTGTCCGTCCTGCTCTTTCCAAAAATGCTGGGTCAATTCTCTCCGTTTTTGTGCAAGGGTCTCATTGTCTTCGTTCTCTAAATCAAAAGCCAATAGACGATGACTATAGTCACGTGTAGCACCAAGGATTTGACCACCTGGAATATCTTTAAATGCTGCCGATATTCGTCTACTTATCTTCATAGCAGTAGTGTTTACCGGGCGCGAAACATAAGGTCGCTCTAGTGTAGAACGAAACGACCGCAATAAAAAGACTGCTTCATCGGGAGACCCTTGAGCTTGCTTGAGAGCGAGAGCCGCCAACCGCGGGGCATAAAGCGATGCCTCACCCATAACCTGATCAATTAAATCTGGAAACATTCCTGCAATT
Organism: uncultured Eggerthella sp.; assembly: GCA_964369725.1. Taxonomy (GTDB): domain Bacteria; phylum Actinomycetota; class Coriobacteriia; order Coriobacteriales; family Eggerthellaceae; genus Paraeggerthella. The sequence goes on along the minus strand of CAYJGC010000003.1, from coordinate 42,308 downwards.
TCATCGGTACCCAACGTCGAAGAAGACATCACGCGTTCTAATTCCAAGAGCTTCAAACTCTGTTCAATAGCTTTTCCGCCACCACGAACTGCAACGTAACCCATTAACACACCTCCTGTGCGTCCACATCGCGAGAGTCACATACGGCATCCAAAGCCTGATGAGATAACTCAATTTGAGAGCTTCGGGGAATGGCTACCACGTTGCCCTGATTGTCTACCAAAAGAATTTCTATCCCGCAGGGAAACTCGTCTTTGCGAGCAGTACGAGCAAGTGCCCAATCAGCGCGATCAACATAAAACGCATTGACCTCTTTGACACCCGGTCCACTCACGGCAACTTTATAGAGTGATGTATGATCATTCTCTTGCGAAAGACGCATGCATCCCAGTATGACCGTGGCGCCCGCCTCAGGCGACAGCAAGGTTCCACCAGCTGCCTCAAAAACAGCACGGTTCGCCAAACGAGAATCTGCACGATGAGGAATGACAATAAAGTTGGCTCGCGGTACAGGAACACGCACCGCATGCGTTTCACTAGTCAAGTAACTTGCTAAGGTATCTTCTTCAGCATCTACAACAGCAAACGTAACTGCCTGATCAACAAAAAGCCTTACAGCTGTCTCCTGAGCTCCCGTCAAAGATGCAGGTCGAGCTTGATTCTCAGCAGTTAACTCGATTTCGTAAACCAATCCAGGATGAGCAAATGCGTTCAATACTTGGCGAAACGCTCTTTGCATACGATGCAAAACAGCATCTTCTGCAATCATCATGCTTCCACCTCCATCGTCGCAAAATCAACGCGCGTGGCTGCAGTATGTCGCGCTTCACAAAGTTCTTGATTTTTGATATGTTCAAGCTCTTCCAGCAAACGAGGTTCCCAATTTTTCAATCGCGCTTGACCTGTATCACCAGAAAATGCTGCATCAATGACCGCAAGCTCATAGGCCAAGCATCTCTCCGACCCAAGTATCAAACCTAAACCAACTTCACCACCTATACGCACCCGACATGAAGTCATAAGCGCTTCACCCAGGTAAAATAAGCTATTGTGAGCCGTTTCTCGCACCTGTATCATAACTAATTCCTCATGAGGCTCCTCAAGCATGACAGGTGCACCTAATTCAGCCTCTATATCTTTTACTATCGCATGCGCAAGGGCACTATCACCCTCAACCAACACACGCGTTCGTTCGTATCGTTTCAATTCAGCTCCTTATTAGTGATGCACGATATAGCGCTTACGTAGCTTGATAGCAACCAGCTCTAATATCACTGCAACCGCCAGACACAGATATACAATCAAGCCAACTTCGTGAAAGTTATAATAAAAACTACCTGCTACAAATAACTGGTATCCAATTCCGCCTGCTCCCGCAACAACACCTACTGCAACAGCATTGGCGAAATTAATCTCAAAACGAATAAACGTCCAAGAGAGCATTTCATTAATCTTTTCAGGCACAACCCCCTGAAAAACTATCTGCCACCACGATGCTCCACTTGCCCTCAAGGCTTCGAGAACACCCAGATCAACCTCTTCAAATGCCTCTGAATACGCCTTTACCAAATAGGCAACCGTATGAAACAACAATCCAACAACTGCCGCTTCTGCACCGAGCCCAATGGCAACCGAAAAAACCATGACCCATAAAATGGTGGGTACCGCCCTTGCAACCGACATACACACCTTTATCGCGTTGCTAACTTTTTTATTTGAAAGATTGCATGAAGCAAACAGCCCCAGAACAAAAGCTATAACTCCACCAAAAAGCGTCGTTAACACGGCGAGCGACAAAGAGACAAACAACCCTTCAATCACGTCCGGCAAAGTAAAATGTCCATCGAGTCCCGGCTCAAGCATCATGGTTAAAAAATTACGTACCGCCGTGGACAATGCTTCAACAAAAACAACGTTGCCATAGTCCATCACAAACATTGAGACTGTCGTAATCGCTGCCAACACAACCAACACCACGGCAAGTAAGATATTTGATTTGCTCGCTATCTTGATTTTAATCTTCCCCTTTGCACTAAGGCGCATAGACGTTTGGGGCTCCAAACTTTTTGCTACGGAAGAGATAGCTGCTTGATTTGTCGTCATGTAATCTGCCTCCTCACATAATTCGAAGTAAGCTCACAGGCAATAACAACAACTACGATGAAGAGAATTACCAATCCCGCAAGGTCATACCGAAAACTCTTGTAGTACACATCAAAAATAAAGCCGATACCTGTTCCGGTAAGCAAACCAATGAGCGTCGCGTCACGGATATTGGTTTCAATCATATAGAGTACCCAGCTGATCATGCCCGCTATACTCATGGGAATAACGGCATGCGCAACAATCTGTCCATACGTTGCCCCTGATGAGCGAAGGGCTTCAAGAGGTCCTTCGCTCATTTCATCAAGCATCTCCAAAAAACAGCGCATAAGATAACCAAAGCTTGTTAAGAACAGTGCACAAAATCCCGTAAACTCACTTTGCTTAAATGAAAACAGCAAAATGAACGCCCATGCAACAATAGGAATGTTGCGAAATAGTGACGATATCGCCCTTACTGCAAGAGGAACAATGCCCCCAACTCCAACCGTGCGAGAGCCTAAAATTGCGCAAATGTAAGCAAGAATTGCAGCGAGACAGCTTGAAGATATTGCCACAAGCACCGTTGACCCGAGTGCAGGAAGAATAGTGTCAAGTTTTTCTAGCGACGATACGGATGGCAAGAATTCTACCAACATCCACACCAGGCCACGTGGTAGATCCACTATTGCTTCAAGCACGTTGAATTCCACGTATGAGCCACTTAATAAACCCAACCCTACTACTATCAAAGCAACTATGATAATCGAGAGTGTTCTTTTGAGAAAAAAGGAATCATCATAGCCGCTTTGCTTATGAACACTCTTGCTCGATGTCGCACAAAAATGTTTCGAAAAACGTTTTGTGCCCATTCCAAATTCGCTCATGCAGCTTCACCCTTACAGGAGCTTTCATTTTGCAGAGGGCCTTCAGACGTCTCCAAAGAACTTTCAGACACCGCTTCGCCTGTATCTTCATTAGCCCCATAGATATAGGCAATGGTTGCTTCATCAAGCTCTTCAGGAGAACCGTTAAATACCAGTTCACCCTGTTTAAGTGCAACAATGCGATCAGAAAATTCCCTAGCAAAATCCACCTGATGCAAATTTACTAAACAGGCAACGCCTAATTCATCGGCTGCCCAGCGCAAGTGCTTCATGACCACACGTGAAGCTTTCGGATCCAAACTTGCAATGGGTTCATCAGCCAAAATCAAAAGGGGATCTTGCACGAGAGCGCGAGCTATTCCTACGCGTTGTTTTTGTCCACCAGAAAGCTGATCTACTCTGCGATAAGCAAAATCACTCATGCCTACTTGGTTTAAAATATCAAACGCATGAAGCTTTTCCTCTTCGCTAAACATACCCAGCATGCCTGCAATTGTTGACTTATAGCCTAAGCGACCTTGCAATACATTTTCAATTGCGGTTGCACGATTTACCAAGTTATAGTGCTGAAATACCATAGCAATGCGACGACGAACATGCCGCAAGTTTCTCCCTTTTACGGTAGTCACCTCGTTACCATCAAAAATCACTCTGCCACTGGTAGGGTCTATGAGCCGATTGATACATCGCAAAAGCGTTGACTTACCCGCCCCCGAGCAACCTATAATGCTAACAAATTCGCCACGCTTTATAGAAAGCGACACATCACTGAGCGCTTTTGACCAGTTGTCGTAACTTTTCGTTATTTCACGCAAATCAAGAATCATTTCTTGCTCGTCTAATGCACGCAACCCAGAAATGTTCTCGAGCTTTGAGTTAGCTAACGTTGCCTGCGAGCCCCTCGTGCTCATTATTTTCCATCCATTTCGCGAATGGGGTCATACCAAGCATCGTCAACCTCAACAAGACGAATTTCTTCAGAAGATTTCTCCCACAGACCACGTGCATTTTCATCATCAGGGTCAACAAAAATTGCCGGATCATTTGCAACAGCGTCAGAACAGAAGTACTCTACGATCTTTGTGCGCTCTTCTTCTGTCAAAGTTTCTTCGTTAAAACAAAATGGCGCATTAAGGACAGGAGTGCTCGCAATAATTACAAATTGCTCCCCACGCACGGTGTCAAGAGGAGCTTCGGCATCATCTTTGGCTTTATAGATCGATCCAATCTCATTAGGTTCTCCAGAAACCAAATCCAAGTACATATCCACATCAATGTCATCAAACGCCGCAGCTTCAGCATCGCCAGAAAGCAGATTGAGAGTAGAACCAACATGAGAGCTTCCAAAGAGTACTTCTGAAAAGAAGCTACCGGAATCAAGTAAAACATCTGAACTCTCCAAATCAAAATGATTTACAATCCCGGCAGAAGGAACCGCAAAGCCCGAAGTTGAGGTTGCAGAAACAAACGAGAAAGCCTTTCCTTCGATGTTCTCGATAGAATAGCTATCCCCGTCTTTATATTTGTCAGCATCTTCAAGACGAACACAGATGCGACTGTAGTAGCAAGCGCCATCAAGGCTTCCTTCACTGTCACTACAAACAAAAGCAGCCTGAACACTATTGCTTTTTGCATTAGCCTGAACATACGATTCGCCACCGAGCCATGCCATATTAGCTTGCCCGGAAGCTATAGCCTCAATCGCCACATTATAATCGGTTGTTGTTAAAAGCTCTGCTTCACGCCCTGTTGCGGCGAAGATTGCAGCACCTACTGCTTCTCGTGCAGCACTCATATCAGAAGCAGAATTGTCTGGCAACCAAACCATCACAATAGGATCGCTCGAAGCAGCACCATCACCAGACGCATTGGCATTGCCATCTAAAGAACATCCTGACATAACCCCACTAGAACCCAACATGATAAAAGCTGCACCACCAACGATAAACTGACGCCTCGTCAAAGAATCTGTCATCACAAACGTTCCTCTCTCGTTTTAGTCTACTTTTCAACAACACCTTGGACACAAAATCACTATTTGTGTGTTCAATGCATAGTAAGAAGATGGAGTAAAACCCCGATAAGAGCGCAGTAAAGCATTGGAAAAGTTCCTGCAAAATAAGAATCAACACTTGGTAATCAGTAAGTAAAACGAGACAAAGGTACGATACATTTCCTCTTAAATCCGCCTCAATCTCTGGGGAATAATTTTACACATTGACTATTATTCTCATTTGAGTATAATAGCAGAGGAATCATTTTTCGAGAAAGGAACTATATGGCTACGCAAGAACCATCTATCGACCAGTGGCTTAAAGAAGCAAAACTGGACCCTAAGGCTGCACAGTGCGGCATGTTCCTCACGCACAATGGCGTGGTTCGCGTCACCCCCAAGCAACAAGTACGCGAAGGTGTTGAAGGCTTAGGCGAAATTACCCAGATTGAATTCTCTTACGACAGTGCCGGTGTTGACGCTGCCGTTGAGGAAGCTCTCACCTGGCCAGGAGTCTACTACGTACGCGTATGGCTTAACGAAGGTGTACTCACCGTTGGAGAGTCAATTATGTATGTACTTATTGGCGCCGACATCCGTCCGAATTGCATTGATGCACTTCAACGACTCGTGGGCAAAATTAAAAACGACCTTGTTGTCGAAAAAGAATTCTACGAATAGACCTTTTACGTCATCTCATCTCTTTGCCGCAAAAGCGCCTTCCCCTTTGGTTGGCGCTTTTGCATTTTATTACATAGCAATCTGTCAAACGATTGGCTTCATTTACGTACAAACACTTACTCGTTCCCACTTTTTATCCTAAGGTTAAACCACGTTATTCATAGCCATTAGTCTCAATACATACCTGCGAGACAAGAAGGGGCGGTATCTGTGGGAAAACTTACACGAGCTTGCTTACTGCTATTTATCGTTTTTGCAATACTCAGTATAGGAGTACTTGCCATACCGTGGTTTCAATGGCATCCCTTTAATGCTTCTATTCTTTTTCTCAAACAACAATCATGGTTCTCTCTTACAGAAAGCGTTTTACTAGCCTTTACTGCCCTCGGCTTGCTTACCTTGCTTGGTTATGCCCTTTTTTCACCCAGCAAAAAAGGGCAGTTAGAATTTCGTTATGGCAATGGCACTATTACTATCTCCAAAGACGCTATTGAATCCACCGTAAAGCATGTAGTAGAACAGTCTCGAGGAATAACGGTAAGCAATATTGCCGTACGCATTTTAGGTTCATCTGAACCTCGCGTAAGCATTCGTCTCAAAGTAAATCCGGGGCGCAATAGCGAGCTCGGAAAATTGGGTGTGCAACTTCAAGAAGAAATTTCAGCCTCTGTCTGCGCCTTTGCTGGATACCCCATACACCGTGTTGATATCACATTTTCAGGCGACGCTGAAGTGGTAACCCCCGCCTTCACCAAACAGGCTGTCAAAGATGCGCAAACACCTGCAAACACTAATAACAAGACTATACAAGCTGCCTCCTTACAAGATAAATCGGCGACTCCTGTCAACATTCAAGCAACCTTGGCAAAGGATGTCTCATGAATCAGCCAACAATCACACCCGAAGAAACACCCATCGAAACATCTCTTCCAAACATCTCAAGCAAACCATCAAACAGTGTATGTAATGCCGTCAAACATACCTTCTTGCCGTTCCTGAAAAAGCATCCATTCACGTTTGTCTTTGCTGCTGCCGGAGTGATTATTGCTTCTCTTATGCTCATTATTGGCTTTTGGGCAACTTTTTTGATAGGAGCATTCGCTAGTTTAGGCATTGCCCTTGGAAGCTATTTTGATGGGAATCTCGTCATCAAATCATATTTTACCAATCTCTTCAGACGCTTCAAATAACCCTCCACTTTCCTCAGCAACAACGAGGCTCACTGCTGCCGCTACAGCCTTGTTGAATACAACCCTAACGAAAGGACCCTTATGAGCCAAGACGTTCACAACGCTTCAGACAAAACCCCGGAAATTGAGACAACTTACAAATTAGTTATTGATGAAAATGTGGTTGAAAAAGTAGCAGCACTATCCGTTCAAAAACTTAGCGGAATTATTGACATGAAAGGCAGTCTTATCACCACCATTCAAGAAGGTCTGGGTGGTCATGCGACCTCTAAAGGCGTGAATGCCGAGGTAGTCAATGATACTGGTGCCGATATCGAGCTTAATGTTATTTTGGAATATGGGAAATCAGCTCCTCAAGTTTTTGAGGAAATCAAATCCGTCGTCTCAAAAGATCTTAAGCGTATGACCGGTCTCGACGTGCGAGAGATGACCGTATATGTGGTTGATGTTATGACGCAAGATGAGTTTTCGCAAAAAAATCTGGACACTACCTCCAGATAATCCCTAAACCTTAGCAAAAAAAATAAACGCAAAAGCTTTACCAATCCACCTATCCGACCTACTTCGTTGATACTCGGCAACCAAGTAGGTCTACTTGCGCTATACCTTAATGTATGATTGAATATTTTAATCAGCTTAACTTCCCCGGCTCAATTTTTTTCACGAAAGAGACTCTCATGAATATCCTCGATTATCTGGCGAGTGAGTTTTCCAGCTTTGACTACAAACCATTCAATCCTATTGATTCTGCTATTCTCAGTCAGTTTTGCATGCTGAATATGGAATCCATTTCTTTGCAAAAGTTCAAAGACCTCACATCTCATACTTTTGCTAATACCCTTAAAAATCGCTTATCAAGTTCTGAAAAATTGCGTCTTTCTGATGCCCTGCGCGCAGAACACTACGATGAACTTTTCACTGGCCTTGTGCCTGATATGATTAAAGAAAATATGTTTGCAACCGTAGCCAGCCCACGTTTTCGCAACCTCTCGCTACAGCATTGCCAGGGAGTCTTTGACGAAGATCGCATGATACAGTTTGGTGCCATGACCTTTGTTTATGAAAAAGAGTTTGCCTATGTGGCATTTCGCGGTACCGACAAATCTTTTGCGGGGTGGCGCGAAGACGCAAATATGACCTATCAGTACCCTATCCCTTCACAAGAGCTTGCGCTTCGCTACCTAGAGTTTGTGGCACCCCACATGCCAAAGAAAATCTTTGTCGGAGGGCATTCCAAAGGCGGAAATCTTGCCGAGTTTGCTGCGCTTAATGCTAAGGGACCTATTCAAAAACGCATCGAATGCGTCTACAACCACGATGGACCCGGCTTTAAAGAAGGAGCTGTTAGTGATGCTCTGTACACACCACTGAAAGAACGCATTCACAAAACCGTACCGCACGAATCTGTTGTAGGAATGCTTCTTTGCACCTCTCCAGCTATTCCTTTACGTGTAGTAAAAAGTCAAGATCACGGCATGATGCAACACAGCATCTTTAACTGGGAAATAAAAGGGGATGACTTTATTTATCTTGATGAACTGGCTAATTCTGCTTTAGCTACCCATGCAATCACCCAAGCATGGCTTGGGAGCTTCTCAACCCAAGAAACCGAACGTTTAGTTGCCATTGCTTTTGAGGCTATACAGAAATCAAGTGCTCTCGATGCATCAGATTTGTTACTTGATGGAATCCGCTCTATCTCACGCATTGGCGAAGCGGCAAGGCTCCTTGAACCTGATGACCGCGAATTCCTTCTTGAGGCACTGCGCCCCCTTGCCGACATGACCGCTCGCGATGCAGCAGGAACCCTTTTTAATAAAATCACTCCCAAGCAAAAACCAAGCGCTGCAGCAAGCTCTAACTAAAATCTCTGCTGAAAATAAAACGCCGTCTAACTTTTACATAGACGGCGTTTCTGTTTTCTTAACCTAAACGTAACGCTAATCAGTAAAGTAACTTACGCCACCCTCAAAAAGCGGCTGATATAAATTACCTGGCACATTTTTATACAATCCACATCCACTACGTTCTGAATGACCCATCTTGCCCAATATGCGACCATCAGGGCTGGTAATTCCCTCAATCGCCCAAACAGAGCCATTGGGATTTACACTGAGATCGAGAGAAGGCACACCTTGCGCATCAACATACTGAGTTGCAATCTGTCCCTGAGCTTTCATTTGTTCAAGCATTGCAGGCGGGGCAACAAAGCGACCTTCACCATGACTAATAGCAACAGTATGAATATCATCAACACTACAGCGAGACAACCACGGAGACAAACTCGAAGACACTCGTGTGCGAACTAAGCTGCTTTGATGGCGTCCGATGTCATTAAAGGTCAGCGTTGGACAATTCTCATCCATATCAGAGATATCTCCAAAAGGTACCAAACCCAATTTAACAAGAGCCTGAAAGCCATTGCAAATGCCGAGCATTAAACCATCGCGATTAAATAACAAGTCCCTGACCGCCTCCGTCACCGCAGGGGCACGGAAGAAAGCGGTAATAAATTTTGCGGATCCGTCGGGCTCGTCTCCTCCTGAAAAACCTCCCGGAAGCATAACAATTTGACTATTTTCAATCGCTTTAACCAAATCTTTTGCACTTTGCGCCACTGCATCAGGTGAAAGATTATTGATAACCTGAATCTGAGCAACCGCGCCAGCACGCTCAAAAGCACGCGCCGTGTCATATTCGCAATTGGTGCCGGGGAATACCGGGATAATTACGCGCGGACGAGCCACTGCACCTGCATATGTGAGAGGCAAAGCATCTCGATAGCTTATTGCTTCAATTTTTTTCGATTCCTCTGCCGGCTCATGGCTACGATAAGGAAAAACTGACTCGATAGCGCTTTCCCATTCTTCTTGCAAAGCATCTAGCGAAATACTTTCCCCACATGCTTCAAACACATAGGATTCAAGAGTTTCACCTAATACGTCAACGCTTAACACATCGTTCGATTCCGGTAGTTGCACCTCTTTTGAAACTTCAATAATGAAGCTGCCGTACGCAGGTGCAAATAAATCATGAGCGGAAACAGTTTCAGAAACTTTTACTCCCCAGCCATTTCCTACGCTCATCTTAAACAAAGCTTCGGCCATAGCTCCATAACCAAGTGCAGAAATAGCCTGAGCTTCACCGTTTTCTACCAAAGCTTCAGTAGCAGAAATAGCCGCAAGCAAACCATCGACCGAAGGAAGCATGTCTGATTGATATAAAGCAGGAGCTATGCGAACAATGCGATTTCCCGCCTGTTTAAATTCGGGTGAAACCACACGATTAACCGAGCCAACCGCCGTTGCAAAGCTTACCAAAGTAGGAGGAACATCAAGATCCTCAAAGCTTCCGCTCATGGAGTCTTTACCGCCAATAGCTCCAACACCCAAATCAACTTGAGCTTTAAGCGCGCCCAAAACAGCTGCGACAGGCTTGCCCCAACGCTGAGCATCCCCACGCAAGCGCTCAAAGTACTCCTGCAACGTCAAATACATATCTTTACGCTCAAAGCCTGCAGCGACCAACTTCGCAACACTTTCAACCACAGCCAAATATGATCCTGTGTACTGGTTAGCTTCGCTGAGATAAGGGTTAAATCCCCACGCCATACCACTGCAGGTAGTCGTCTCGCCATCAACAGGAAGCTTTGCCACCATTGCCATAGCGGGCGTAAGCTGCTTAACGCCACCAAAAGGCATAAGAACAGTAGCCGCACCAATGGTTGAATCGAAGCGTTCAGAAAGACCTTTGTTTGAGCAAATATTAAGGTCGCTCACCAAGGCGGTCATGCGTTCTTTTAGCGTTTCACCTGTCCATCTTTTTTCATATACGCCGCCCTTTTGGACAACAACGCTTTGCTGCTTAGGCGCACCATTGCTCGAAAGAAATTCACGACTCACATCCACAATTGTCGCGCCATTCCACTTCATACGCACACGCGCTTCTTCGGTCACTTCAGCGATGGGCGTAGCCTCAAGATTTTCTTCATGCGCTAAAGCAATAAAAGCATCTACATCTTGAGGGGAAAGAGCTACCGCCATGCGCTCTTGACTTTCTGCGATAGCAAGTTCAGTACCATCAAGTCCTTCGTACTTTTTGGGAACCTTATTCAAGTCAATAGATAGTCCGTCTGCCAATTCTCCTACAGCAACTGATACACCACCCGCTCCAAAGTCGTTACAACGCTTAATCATGCGACAAGCATCACCACGTCTAAATAGTCGCTGAATCTTGCGCTCAACAGGAGCGTTTCCCTTTTGAACTTCAGCACCGCAGCTTTCGAGCGAGTCTACATTGTGAGCTTTCGAAGATCCCGTAGCACCACCAATTCCATCACGACCCGTTCGTCCACCCAACAGCACGATGACATCACCTGGAGCTGGCGTTTCGCGACGAACATGGCTTGCTGGAGTTGCACCAACAACAGCCCCAATCTCCATACGTTTTGCCGCATATCCCGGATGGTATAGCTCATTAACCTGACCCGTTGCAAGCCCGATTTGATTACCGTATGAAGAATAACCTGCAGCAGCCGTAGTAACCAACTTGCGTTGAGGTAATTTACCGGGAATTGTTTCAGATACGGGGACGAGCGGGTTAGAGGCACCGGTAACACGCATTGCTTGATACACATAGCTACGTCCCGAAAGCGGGTCACGTATTGCACCACCAACACAAGTTGCCGCTCCGCCAAAAGGCTCAATCTCAGTAGGATGATTGTGTGTTTCATTTTTAAACAAGTAAAGCCAGTCTTGCTCTTCCCCATCTACGTCCACTTTCACCTTTACGGTGCAGGCATTAATCTCTTCCGACTCATCAAGATTTTTTAAAATACCTTGCGCCTTTAACCAACGTGCACCTATGGTGCCCATATCCATAAGGCATACCGGCTTATGATCTCTTCCAAGTTCATGACGCATAGCAAGATACTGCTCAAAAGCGGCTTCCACCGTCTCATCTTTGATATCAATATTGACAAGCTCAGTTCCAAACGTCGTATGGCGACAGTGATCAGACCAGTACGTGTCAATCATTTTGATTTCTGTAATGGATGGATTGCGACCCTCTTCAATGAAATAGCGCTGACAAAACTCAATATCCGCCAAATCCATTGCCAAGCCGCGCTCACCTATAAACTTTTGAAGCTCTGCCTTTGTTAATGTACAAAAACCCGCAATCACCTCAACTGCAGCAGGCACGGGGTGTTGCATTTTGAGTGTTGTATAGGTATCAAGCGACGCCTCGCGAGCTTCTACCGGATTGATTACATAACGCTTGATAGAATCTATGTGCTCCCTCGAGAGAGCACCTTCAAGAATATACACCTTTGCGCTACGAACATCCAAGCGCTCGCCTTGACTAATAAGTTGGATGCATTCACTTGCAGAATCTGCGCGCTGATCAAACTGACCAGGCAAATATTCCACAGCAAATACCGCAGCTGCACCTACCTCAGGCAAATCTTGAGTGGCAGTATCAGACTGAGGCTCGCTAAACACCGTGGGGATACACTGTGCGAAAAGCTCTTCGCTAATTCCCTCAACATCATAGCGATTAACCAAACGGATGCGCTCTAGGCAATCTACGCCTAAAATGGTACGCAATTCATGCAAAAGCTGAGCAGCTTCTACATCAAAACCAGGCTTTTTTTCTACATATATACGAGAAACCACAAGGCCCCCTTTTTTTAGTTTGCCGAATCTGACGACGTTTTTTCTTCAGCTTGTGCAGTTTTAGGTTCCTCTTTTTTCTTCAAGCGAAAACCACTGCCAAACAATCCCGGCTTCTTTGGTGCTTCGGCAGAAGACACTTCTTGTGTATCTTTTGAGGTGGCACGCTGCGCAGCTTTGAGTTCTTTTTCTGCCGCACGCATTTCTTTGGTCTTTTTACCCATCATTTCTTCTTGATACGCACGACGAACTTTGCGAATTTTTGAAAAGTCAAGATAAAGAGCACCAATAATGCCTGCATAAGCCAGACCCAATGTGATATACGTCACGGTCTCAGGCAAAAACTCACGACCTAAAAATGACAATGCTGTCAACGATATTGCAACAATAAGCAATATCCACCATAGTCTACGTAGGCGCTTATATTCCTCAGTGGGTACGTTATAGAACTGACGACTCATCTGAGATTCTTTAGCACGTGCTGCTTTTTGATCCGCTTTTTTCTGTTCCTTTGTTTTTACCGAAGGAGCCATGCGTACTGAAGAAGCAGCTTTTGTTTTTGGCTTAGCAGACGCAGCGCTTTTACGTGTTTGACCACGCACCTCGTCCGTCTGATAGCGATCATTCATAGGATTACGTTGACTCATGACACTCTCATTCTTAGCTCTCAATGGTTACTTTCTTTTTGCCTCGCGGCGTCACTAGGCATGCATACAAAAGCCCAGTGGTTGCGCTTATACAAAGGGGGTAAACGTGCGACCCGTTATTGTCTCATAAGCTTGAATATATTTTTGGCTGGTCATCTCAATAACTGCCTGAGGCAAACGAGGGGGGTTACCGCTACGATCCCAATTTGCGCTCAACCAATCACGAACAAATTGCTTATCAAAACTTGGTTGATCTTTTCCTTCCGCGTATTCACTGCCGGGCCAAAAACGTGAAGAATCGGGCGTGAGCACCTCGTCCGCAAGAATAATACCGCCATCTACCACACCAAATTCAAACTTCGTGTCAGCAATCACAATGCCTTGCTTTTCAGCATGATCACGTGCAGTTGTATATACCTTTAACGAAAGATCTTTTAGTCGCTGCGCGTCTGTTTCGCCAATAATCTCTACAAGGCGCTCATAGCTAATATTCTCGTCGTGATCCCCAATTTCTGCCTTGGTTGAAGGAGTAAAAATGGGAGTAGGTAGCTTTGAAGAATTTACTAAACCATCGGGTAGATTAATGCCACATACCGTTCCTTGCTTTTGATATTCTTTCAGGCCACTTCCTGCTAGATATCCTCGCACAATACACTCCGCTGAAAACATATCAGCCTTTTTCACCAGCATAAAACGACCCTGTAGGTAGTCTGAATAAGGCTTAAACTGTTCGGGCAAATCGTTTACGTCTGCAGAAATAAGATGGTTGTTCACCACGCCTTCAAGCAGTTCAAACCAAAAGCATGACAACTGTGTCAAAACAGCGCCCTTATGAGGAATTTCATCCTCAAGCACGTAATCAAAAGCCGAAATACGATCCGTAGCAACCAAGAGAAGCTTATCCCCTAGATCATATAAATCACGTACTTTACCTTGCGCATCTGGCTTAATATCAATCCCCGTCATGCCTGTTCCTTTCGTGTCTTTAACAAGAGTATCGCGTGAGCTAGACAGCTCACGCGTACTTTAAACTCAGCTAGTGTATTATTACTCATTTTAAAGGCTATTTGTTCTCTTTCCGAGACTTTCCACGTGATTTTTGCCCCTTTTGTACATCGTTTTCTTCAAAAAGCGGAATATGAATAGTAAAGCAAGCTCCTTTACCTTTTGCACCCTCTACCTGAACCCAGCCCTTATGGCGATCAACAATTTCTTTTACGACCGACAAGCCAATGCCTAGTCCGCCACTTTCACGTTGACGGCCAGCATCTGCTCGCCAGAAACGCGAGAACACCATCTTTGCCTCTTCAGGAGACAAACCTATTCCTGTATCTTTAACTATGATAGAAGCCATGATGTCTCCGCGTTTAACACGCATAAAAATGCTTCCACCTTCGGGAGTGTAACGAACAGCATTAGAAATAAGATTTGCTGTCGCTTGGCGAATCATATCAGCATCTCCTAAAACATAGACATCCGAATCCATCTCGTATATTAGTTTAAGACCCGAATCAGTAACAAAAGCCTCATGAGTTGCAACTATGCCTTCAATCAATTCTCCTACATTAACAGCTTCCATTTTTATGGGCGTTGAACGATTTTCCAAACGTGAAAGCTTGAGAATGGCATCAACCAAGCGACTAAGGCGCCTCACTTCTGAATTTACCGTCTCAAGACGCTCTTCATCGGCCTCGAAAACGCCATCTACAATAGCCTCCACGGTAGACTGGATAGCCATCAAAGGGGTGCGCAATTCATGAGCCACGTCAGTTGTCAGGCGCCTTTCAAGCTCACGGTCGCGCTCAATTGAGTCAGCCATGTCATCAAAAGTTTTGCCCAAACGCGCAATTTCATCTTCACCGTCAAGCTTTGTTCGCGCTGTTAAGTCGCCATCCTTGATAGCTTTAGCTGTTGCCGTCATGCAATTTATAGGCCTTACCAGGGCGCGGGCAAAGAGAAACCCGATACAGGTTGCCAAAATTATGGCAAGGATCGAGGCAAATATCATCGCTTGATAGGAGTTATCGCGAAACACTTCATCAACAGTCGTTAGCAAAGTATCTGAGCCATACACCCAAATTCGAACAGAGCCAACCGCTTTATTGTCTACCAAAATAGGAGCAGTTTCCATTGACGATTCTATGGGCGCAAGCGTTGGATTTACACGAGTGCCATCTCTATTCCCATCGTCATTTTGATCTATGGTAACTTCTGAGGTGTCAAAAATTACTTCACCGCTCGGGTTTTCAACAACTTGAATACCCACGCCATCGCTTAAATTTGCTGCGGTTGCCGCCGTACTGCGAATTTCCCAAGTATCAAGAGTGCCATACTCTTCATACTGTTCAGCAATACTATCGGCAGTTGACTTTGCCAAGATTTTCATATTTTCTTGCGTGTAGGTCTCAAAATGCTCTGCCCACACAAAAGAAAGCACACCTATTGCAACCAACGCTGTCATAGCCGCAATGAGTGCAAACGCTGCCGTTACGCGTGTAGTATACGTAAGACCATCCCAAGTAAAACGCTTCTCTTGAAATCTCTTTTTTTT
>CAYJGC010000003.1:7437-26505 GCA_964369725.1 uncultured Eggerthella sp. | reverse complement strand
TAGTATACGTAAGACCATCCCAAGTAAAACGCTTCTCTTGAAATCTCTTTTTTTTGTTAGGAATGTCCAGAGGCTTAATAGTTTCATGTGCCAACTCAGAATCAGCATCAACAACTACGCGTTCAACAGAGGATGATGAACGCGTAGAATCTAATATTTGTCCTGAAAAGTTACTATTACACACAGCTACTACAAACTATTGAACTGGAACCTTTGTGGGGTCTTCAAAACGATACCCTACACCATGTACGGTATGGAGCCATTTAGGGTCGCGAGGATTGTCACCAATTTTTGCACGAAGATTCTTGACATGAGAGTCAATCGTGCGCTCGTATCCCTCAAAATCGTAACCTAGTACTTTTTCCACAAGCTCCATGCGTGAATACACACGACCTGGGAAACGCGAAAGCGTTTGCAACAGCTTAAACTCACTTGCGGTCAAGTCAATCTCTTCGTCGTGAACCAATACCTTGTGTCCAGAAATATCGATGGTCAACTCTCCAAATTCAAGAACCTCACGTTGGGGCTCTGACTCAGAGTGAACACGGCGAAGCAATGCTCGAGCACGAGCAATAAGCTCACGAGGGCTGAAAGGCTTCATGAGATAGTCGTCGGCCCCAAGCTCTAGACCGATGATACGGTCTTCAAGTTCGCCTTTTGCAGTAAGCATGATGATAGGCACATCGGAGTTATCGCGAATAATACGACAAACCTTTTCACCAGCCACATGAGGCAACATAAGATCTAAAATTACTAAGTCAAAATTATGACGAGAAAACTCTTCGAGAGCCTCTTGACCATCACCTGCAGCAGTCACCCAGTAGTTTTCACGCTCCAAATAAGCGGTTACCGCGTCACGAATTGCCTTCTCATCTTCGACCAACAGAATACGGCGTGTAGTTTCGTTGTTCATGGATAGCTCCTCAACTTGTCGGTTTCTACCTTTTTTCAAACCAGCTCACCGTGGTTACATGATTCTCTCAAAGCTTGAAAACCAGACTACCGCGGTCGTGTTTGGGTTTATTGTAGCAATTACTCAAAGCACAACCCTATCCTGTGCAAGAAATGACACAATAAACACCATGGTAACACGTAGACCCAAACATACACGCCACGCAAACTCTCACATGAAAACAAATCAACGTGCGAGCAGACGCGTTTCAACAAGAAGCAACTCTTTGCCTCGCCACGGACGACGAAGTGACATGCCTACGTACAAGGACAGCTCCGCTACATCTTTGCACCCAGAAAAAGAAACACTTCTAACCCGAAGGAATTTTCTTTACGGAGCTATTGGTGTAGGAGCGCTAGCTGCCATTGGAACAGGCGCTACTATAGTAAGCCAGTTAACAAACGACGATGAAGATATAACTGCTCTTGAAGTACCCTCAAGTGCAGTTACAAGCTCAAACGATCTTTCGCTTATTGAGGACTACACTACACGCATGAGTCTTGTCGGAAACTTTGCTTTGCCCTATGGCTCTCTCCTTTGGGCAAATGATGACGCTTTGGCAGCTTGCTTGCTTCCTACGGAAACAGGGAAACCTCTTACCCAGGTAGCACTTCTTGAGCTTACTACAGGAAATCTCAATACCATACTCGAATGGGCAATAGGCGGAGAAGAGGGGTTTGAGGTTTATGACGTACGCGCTACTTCCGCAGGAATAATATGGACCGAAGCCGACATATTAGACGGCATTTGGCGCATATACACCTCTAAACTAAGTGGAACCACGCTTGTTGCGCCAACGCTTGTTGATGAAGGCAATACCGATTACGACACTCCATCCATCGCTGCAGTGGGTTCATGGGGTTTTTGGCAGGTTCTTCCTAAGTTAAACGGACCAAAAATTACCGAAGACTCGGTAGTAAAAAGCGCTTCATTTGGAGAGACTAATTCAGAGGTAATCTATTCATCGACTGGTCGCATGGCAACATCACCCTACGGCCTTGAAGATACCATAGTCATCACACCACGAACTAACACCTCTTCCATAAACTATCAACTAACACTCCTTGATGCTCAAAGCAAACAAGTTATTGATAGCATGGTTCTCCCTTCCTCGATGAAGCCTCTTGAAGCAGGGTACGGAAACAATGGGTTTACGTTTTCTTTCGATGGAATATATAGCTACGGAGATGGTATCTCCAATCTAGGTACCTATACTCCTGCCACAACGGTATCCGACGGCAACTATAGCGCTGCACCTTGGTTTACTTTTGCGCGAACACCTACGGCAGCCCCCGCTTGGTGTGGAAAGTACTTCATGGTCAAATCAACCTCAGCAGTATGCGGCATAGATCTTGAAACGAATGAGTACTTTGCTTTTGATGTTGAAAACGGTGCCGATAGCTATGGCGAATATCTTGCCTCTACCGGGTCGCGCAACACGGTAGTCACGTACACCAATGTTGATTACACTCCTCTATCGGGAGACGCCGTGAAAACATGTCATGTCCGCGTTTGGTCTCCAATATAGTAGTTTTCACTTGGCCGCCTGTCGCAAGAAACGCCGCTAAGAGCAGCGTTTCTTTGCACAAACAAAACTTACTTACAAACAAAGGGAGCACGCCGCTCCCTTTGTTTGTTGCTTACCTTTTAAAACTCTAACATCTCCAAGCGGTCAAAGACAACATCTTTGCGCGCCAGAAAATCCCAAGGATCGAAAATCTTATCAAGGGTTTCGGGCGAGAGATTCGCATCAGAATCTGCTTCAAGGTTCTCGCGATACGTAGGGCCATCTACTGCATTTTGGATATCTTCCCATACCTTCATAGCATTGCGCTGAACAATAACGTACGCGTCTTCACGACTAATACCTGTATCAACTAAGGCCAACAAAACTTTTGAGCTGAAAATAAGACCTTTGGTACGCCACAGATTTTGTTCCATCTTGTCAGGATATGTTTGAAGACCATCTAACATCCACTGCATTTTCGAGAACATATAGTCAAGCGCGGCAAAACTATCGGCCAAAACCACACGCTCAGCACCCGAATGGCTAATATCACGCTCATACCACAAGGCAACATTATCAAAAGCTACCTGCGCATTAGACTTAACAACACGAGACAGACCGCACACACGTTCTGCTGTAATGGGGTTGCGCTTATGCGGCATAGCTGAAGACCCTTTTTGTCCTTTAGTAAAAGGTTCTTCTGCTTCAATGACGTCTGACAATTGCAGCAGACGTACCTGCATAGCAATTGACTCAAGCGTTGATGCACAAACAGCGAGCGCAGCCATTACCTGAGCATGACGATCGCGTGCAAGCACCTGAGTCGAAAGCGGGTCGGGGGTCAATCCCAGCTTCTCACACACATATTCTTCAACGTAAGGGTCAATGCTTGAGTAGGTACCCACAGCTCCACTAATAGCCCCGGTAGCTGCCACTTTGCGAGCCTCTTCCATACGCTGCTGCGCACGCTTGAGAGCCCATGCCCAGCTACCAAACTTCATACCAAAGGTCATAGGTTCTGCATGGATTCCATGGGTGCGCCCCACGCACAATACCTGCTGCATCTCAAATGCGCGACGCTTGCAGGTTTCACCGAGCTGTTTAATATCTTCTAAAATAATATCGATCGCTTGGGTAATTTGATACGAAAGAGCAGTATCACCCAAGTCAGACGACGTCATTCCATAATGAACCCAACGACTAGGAGGCTCTTGTCCTTCAGCAATGCTTGCATCGATATGCTCCGCCATGTTAGTAGTAAAGGCAATAACATCATGGTTTGTTACTTTTTCAATTTCATCAATTCTTTCGACACTGAAATCCGCATGCTCGCGAATCCAAGCAGCCTCTTCTTTTGTTATGCCCGCTTGCCCCAATTGTGCCTGAGCTTCGCAAGCAAGCACTTCAATCTCTTTCCAGATTGAAAACTTATTTTCAAGCTCCCAGATGGCACCCATTTCGCGACGCGTATAACGATTAATCACACCAGTTCCTTCCCTGCATACATGTTCGATTTCGTTAGGATAACGCAAGCAAAAAACTCGCCTATCACCCTTTATAAAAAAACAGGATATCCCTTATATTTCTCCGACCATTTTTAACGCTTAACACATCTCTTTATTACAACGATCGAAAAACTGCACGCACATCATCGAGTATTTCTTTATCAGCCAAAACAATAGCAGTATCTCCAAGAAACAGTCTTGTTTCTTCTCCCACAATCTCTACCTCCGTGCTATCTCGGTGAGACACCGCAGCAATAATACTGTTTTCAGGCATAACTATGGACGAAACCAACACGCCCGCTTCTTGACTATGGCGACGCATGCGTGAAACTGAAATTTCTGAAAGAGAAACGTTTCCATTGGTAAGCGATGAAACAACGCTTACGCTACCCATCAAGGTTTCCTCTTGAATAAGACTGGCAATAAGCTCAGTAGACGACACACACTCAATGCCAATATGACGAAAGATGCGAAGATTTTTAGGGCTATTAACACGTGCGACGCAGCGCGAAACACTAAACACTTGACGAGCTATTTGACAGGCAACCAGATTGTCTTCATCTTGTCCCGTTGCTGCTACAAAGACATCTGCACGACGAACTCCTGCATCTTCTTGAAATTGAGAATCACAACAGTCTCCATGGATAATAGTACTGCGACCCTCTAATTTCATGGCGAGGTAATCCGCTGAATCAATATTCTCTTCAATAACAGCAACGGCATTTCCCTCTCGCAGCAAAACTGATGCAAGATACTCGCCAATTTTTCCCCCACCACCAATTACTACGTACATACTTATCCCCTCTTTTGACGACTTGAAATGCTATCTTGGGACTTAATGTAGCGCTTAAAATCATCAATCAAGTCTTGTCGAACACACGCCAACACGGAATCACCTTCATACAAAATAGAATCTGCCGTGGGGATCGAACTTGCCGATCCATCTTTTCGCTCAAATGCAATGATTCTAATACTGTGCTCTTTCTCAATTTCAGAAGCCCGAATCGTAGATTTCCCTTTGCTTTCAAGATTAAGAGAGAAAATCAGCACTTCAAATTCTCCAAATGTATCTAAGTGAGAGCCATGCCCTGTTTCGATTTTACTAAACACACCTTCTGCCACCAATGATGTGCCGCACACATAGTCAAGACCAAGCTGTTGATATGTTCTCTCATGATTAGGGTTATACAAACGAGTAATAACTTGCTCTACGCCGAACAATTGCTTTGCAACCTGCGCCACCATTAAGTTTGCATTGTCGGATTGAGTAACAGCAGCTACTGCCTTGCAGTTTTGTATACCCGCTCTCCTCAGAACATCTTCATCAAAACCCACCCCTTGAATGGTGGAACCATTAAAATCCCTGCCTAAATTAAGGAAGGCTTCTGGATTTCTGTCTATAACACAAACATTATGATGAGGATTAGAGGAGAGCAAATTTGCCAACTGAGAGCCCACTCGCCCACAGCCCACAACAATAATGTTACTCATATGAGTCCTTTCCTTGGCACAAATCATGCCTCTTTTTGCTAGCTATAGCATACTCTAAGAAGAGCAATTGGGAAAGAAAACAACGTCAAACGACAGGATAACTAAAAAGAAGTGGTGAAGCCGCAAAAAAGCCGCTAATTGCGGCTTTTGCTTAAATCATCTGCATTTGCGACAGGGTTTTTTCGTACCAATCCAAATAAGTTGGCGGGCAATATTTTTGAGCTCCCGCTATAGTAATTGAGTAACCGTAACCTGCCGAAAGACCTTTTGCGTGGGCATAAATTGATTGATCCCAGCTTGACCACGACTCCGTGCCCATCCAGCCCCAAGCATTGTAAGGCATGAAGCAATTAGCTCCTTTGGTGCTTTCAGTGTTAGATATAGCAGGCGAAAAACGGGGGTCGATACCGTAATCCCATGCTGCCTGGGCGAAAACCACACCATAACCCGACAAGGGAGAACCCGCTAAATACGAATCAATGCGACCTGTCCACTCGGTAATAAAAGCATCCTTGCCAACACTCCAGTCAATTTCCGTAAGCGAAGCGGCTAATTGGTCAATGCGAGCAGCCTCAGCAGCAGCAACACGCTCTTCCGCCTCTAGACGAGCCGCTTCTTCCGCTGCAATGCGAGCAGCTTCTTCTTCTGCTTTAATGTCAGCTACGTTTTGTGAAATATCACGAGCCATAGCAGTACCTAAAACACTCGCCTCTGCCACACCAGCACTTGACAGACTACTTGATGCCCCTTGTTCAAGTTGCAAGGAGACACTCGTAGATCCGATACCAAATTCGCCCGCAAGAGGAGCATTCGTGTTGTCTGCAGAGGCAAAATTAAAGCCAATAAATCCCGCTAGCACGCAAGAAACAACCGCAGCTGCAATAAATTTCGCAACCACATTTGTCTTCCGTTGTATAGCGCGTCTTGCAGCCAAAGCGTATCCCTTTCTATGACAACACACGACTACAAGCCACCTTGGTGGCTGACAGCGTAGGATGTTGTTAGAAGAATTGCTGCCTGTAGGGCATATATGTTGTTTTGACCTGACGTATTCTACCTGAAAATTGGACAAAAGTACAAAAATATGGTGGCTCTCTTCACTATTTATTCGCTTGACATCTTTACAAATGTAAGAAATCCCTGATAAATAGCAGTATTTCAATGAAAACTAAAAAGGCGCCATCGGCACAAAATCGAACTGATACGCCCGTCCACGGGGTATTACAACAACTAGCTGCTGCACTAACCCAGGATAAGAAAACCACGCAAGACCAAAAATACAGAAAGCGGCAAAGGAAATTCCCTCACATACTATAAAGATAGGAGACTTGAGCACTCCTCCCAAAATGCGAAATGCGCCAGCCATAATAAGCAACGGCCACAGATGAGACAGCATGTTTCCTATCGACATCCACGCAAAAATTCCTATACTCAATACAAAAAGCGTCAAGCCAACTAAGAAGCACTCTGCTCCATCGATAAAACGACGCATAAGATAACCGTCTGAACCGGGCACTACCATACGAACGATACCCAAAATCACAATTATCAAAGGCCAGTATTGCCACCAAGATATATCTTCTATAAGCATCGAGATTGCACTCACGGCTCCAACAAACAAAAGAATTGATCCACCCCATAAAGCAGCCCGTATGCTTTGCGAAGAGATTTCTTTTGCAGGCTCATCAGGAAGCAAGAGCACCGGAGCCGAAACGGGTTGTTTTACCTCTGCTGTCGCCGGTGGAACTGGTGGTGTATGCGCAACACTTGCCTGCATTATTTCAAGCTCTTGATTATCTAACGTAGGAGGCATGTATCGCCATCCTGCAACCTGAGCAGCACTTACCACGCGCGGTTGCTCTTCCTCGCTTACCGCATTCATCTCGCAAGGAATTTCGTTATGTTCTTGCATACTTTTCTCACGCAAGGACGCTGCAGGATTTTCTATTTCGTAGGGGTCTTGAGGAAGTAAAATACCGAGAAAAATATAAGCCACACCAATCAAGCCAAAGGTAGGTAAAAGCAATATCAATGCTAAGATACGCACAACAAGTGCATCAGAGTCGAAACGCTTTGCTACACCAGAACAAACACCAGCTATAGCCTTGTCGCGTGACCGATATATTGATTTCCTTTCAACCACAAGCTACTCCTATTCAGCGCTCAAAGCACCCGCGCTTGTTTCTTGCGATTTGGTGTTTTCTTGCTCCACATGAATTTTTAAAACACGGCGATGACGCATTGAGGCAATAGTGAACTGACAACCATCCACCTTGTAAGAATCCCCTGTTTGCGGAACGGTATCAAGAGCACTAATAAGCCAACCTGCAATAGTTTCGTAGTCTGGGGAGTCTACAATTGGCCAACCCATTTCTATAGCATCTTCCACCGGAAGGCGGCCATCAACCATCCAAGCAGCATCTTCAAGCTGCTCTACAAAGGGGTTCTCTTGATCGCTTTCATCAATGATTTCTCCAACGATTTCCTCAATGATATCTTCGACCGTGATTAAACCGTCCGTTCCACCATACTCATCCACCACAATAGCCATTTGCTGTCTGTTGGTTTGCATATCAGCAAGCAGTGGATAAATGTCTTTTGTTTGCGGTATAAACATTGCATCGTAAACATGCAATCCTACCGTTTCCTGCTCTTTACCATCAATCAAAAGGTCAGTCAAATCTTTATAGTGAACAATGCCCATAATATGATCAATGTTTTCATGATATACCGGCAAGCGTGTGTGCCCGGTCTCCCTCATACGCTCTAATGCCTGACGAACCGTACACGAATCTTCAACCAAGACCATGTCTACACGAGGTCGCATAATCTCATGAACCGACATATCTCCTAAAGTTAAAATATCATGAATCATACGTTTCTCATCGTCGAGTAACTCTTCATTGCCGGTAACCATGTATTTAATTTCTTCTTCCGAAAGAGATTGGCGCTCGTCAGCATTTTTTATGCCAAACAATTTTGAAAGAGCATTCGCTGAGCTTGAAGTAAGTGTGACTAACGGGGATGAAAATTTAGCAAACGACGTAAGAGTGCCTGCAACCATCTTGCTTACACCTTCAGCATCAGCAAGCGCCATGCGTTTTGGAACCAGCTCGCCTACGACAATACTTACATACGAAACCAAAAGCGTAATAACAATAGGAGCTAAAGCAGGAGAAATTGTAGCAATCCAACCAACGCCAAATCCAGACATCCACGCAGACAAAGGCTCTGACAACGTTGTCGAAGCAGCTGCTGCAGCGAAAAATCCTACCAGGGTAATGGCAACCTGAATAGTCGCCAACAACTGACCCGAATCTTTTGCAAGAGCAACCGCGCGAGCAGCACGCTTGTCGCCAGCATCTGCCTCATGCTGCAATATCACCATCTTTGCATTAACCAACGCCATTTCTGACATAGAAAAAAAGCCATTCACGAGGACAAGGATAAACGTTACACCAATGCTTAAACCAATTTCCATAAAGGCCTACCTTTTAAATGATATATAAAAAGATTGCAAGAAACTGCAAAACGCTTCCTGCAAGAACCCACAGATGAAATACCGAGTGCATATAAGGTATCTTTTTTAATATATAGAAAATACATCCAACTGAATAACACAGTCCGCCACCAATAAGCAGCCACAAACCACCTGTGGAAATAGCTGCTATGAGCTCCGGAATATACCAAACTATACTCCAGCCTAATATCAGATACAATACCGCAGAGATCCAGCGCGGACGAAACACCCAAAACGCCTCGCAAACAACACCGACCAAAGCAACAGCCCAAACAAAAATACTCAGTCCTATACCGCCCGCATCGGCAAGGGTAATTAAACAAAACGGCGTATACGAACCGGCAATAAACAGATAGATGAAACTGTGATCGAGTATCTTGAAAACTTTCTTTGCACGCTCTGCTGAAATAGCGTGATAGAGCGTAGACATAACATATTCCAACAACATGGTAAGCGTATAAACCAAAGCGGCAAATAAATAAATACCTCCGCCAGCCTTAACAGCACTTACCGTCAACACAGGAACAGCCGCTACAGCAAACAAAGCACCAATTCCATGAGTGATGGAATTGGTAATTTCTTCTCCTAAGGTGTATTCACGAATTTTGCGCGCCTTGTTTTCTTCACTAGCAGACGTATGAGAAATATCGTTACGGTGCTTTTTAATATCCCTATAATCTGTTGGCTTGAATTGAGACGGCGTCCAGCCACAAGAAGGTTGCTCCACAAAACGGGAGCTCATACTTCGAGGGTTTTGCGTATCTGATGCTATCTTTTTCGTCATAAGCTTACTCTATCATACTTCTTCGTGGATGCATCCATATATACCATTTTTGTGCATCTTGTTTGTCAACATCAATAAGGTTGGTGGTTGTACCCCCAATGCCTGCTGCTGTACGAACACCTATCGTCACCGTATGAGCTTTCCGTTGAAAAGGATTTGAACGGATAGTGCCATACTGAAGTTTGCGACGAGGAAACGTTATGCTCTCGCGTGAAAATCCTCCGTTGCTAATTTGCATGAACTGTCTGTTATAGGCAAAGCTTGATCCTCGTACCCACAAAACCGCACCAACGAGTTCGATTATCGCAATCGCCACGCAAACCCCGTACATCATGAGCGAAGCACTATTGATATAGGAAGCAACTGCTGCCAAATCTGCATTGGATGCTGAAGCAACAGATACCGTCACTTGCATAATCGCACATACAACCGCAAGCCAGAATCCTAATCCCTGCAAGACACAACGTCGTATTACAGCACGACGAAGTGCGACCGGAGCCAAAGAAATAGACTTTTGTGGGATATCAGCAAACTCCGGTGCCAGCCCCCCTAATATTTCTGGCACTCGATCCATCTTTACAAAAGGATGAATGATGACGCCCCGGGTGTTCAAGTTTGATTTTTGTGCATCTTCAGTATTCTTTGCAGCATCTATCTTACCCAACGAAAGCTCACAGTACCCCATAAGGCGACGAATAAAACTCTGCTTAATGGCAATATACTGCACGCGATTGATATCGACACCTTGCAACTGATGTTGCAACAATCCATGTTCTACCTCAATACGATTGTCTCGGCGACGCGCTTTAAATCCACCAAACGAAATACACGACCCGATTGCTGAACCAGCCCATAAAACTATTGAGAAAAACAAAAAAGCTACTACTCCCATTGCCAGCAAATTATTTCCAAAGGCGTTTTGAGCCACCACCGACGCACCGTCTATCGCAGAGTCCATCAACCCACCGTCCGTGCCACCTACCATGTCAAACAGCTGAGAAACGACAGACAAAATACCTACAACAACTATGATAAATGCCGTATTATTTGACAAGCCTGTAAATATGAGTTCTTTGTTAGTAAGTCCATGCTCATACGTTACGTTTCCGGTGTTTGCGTCCACACCGCCAAACACACCACGAACCTCTTGCCAAAGCTCTGCAGGCGCATCTAAAACATTGCCTGTTGCTCCTGCCGTTGCCGATGCAACGGCATTCTTTTGCACTTGTGTCTGATTTTTTCTTTCAAACAACTGACGTCTCAAATCTTCGGCCTGCTCTTTAGACACATAGGGCACCTGAACTGCATTATTAGAAGCGCCACCTGCCGTATCGATATTCAGCGTACAAACACCGAAAATGCGCTGTAGAAGCGATGCCTTTTGATCAACCGACTGAATGCGCGTATAAGGAACGTGAACACGTTTTTTATTAAAAATACCCGAATACAGGTTGAACTCCTCTTCACTCAACTGATAATACAAGTGCTTGTATGACCACCAAAGCGAAAGCGCGGCAACACCGACCAAAACAATAAATGCGCCAACAATAATACCCAGATTAAGCACAAGACTAAAGGTAGATCCACCGCTTGTAAAAACATTGGCAATAGTCGCAAAGGAAGAAATGGCTAGCGCAAACAAAATCGTAAAGACAGTTTTTACACTATTGAGCCAAATGTAACTATGATGAACGTGATGACGTGGGAAGTCCGCCTGCTCCTCCATTACACATCCTCCCGCGCAAGACGAGCAAACTCTGCAGCCTTGTCGCGCAATTGTTCAGCCTCTTCTGTTAATAGACCAGGAATTTCATGCTCACCCGCTGCGGTAGCAACCGTCGTGCTTGAAAGCCCAAAAGCACGCAAGACTGGACCTTGTCGCGTGTCGGTATTTTGGACACGAATAAAAGGAATGATGTAGCGCTTACGCCAAACAATACCCTTGGATATATCAAGAAAATCATGAGAAAGCTCGTAGCGCCATCTTGCAAAACGAATAGGAGGCAGCACCAATACCCACACCGCCATCAACACAACATACGCCACAACGATAGCGAGCGAAACCATATAAGCCCAATCCACAGAACTAACCACAGCGACAATTACAAAAGGTACAAAACAAACAAGAAAAAGTAAGGTGAGTGCTATGGCATCACTAATGCGCCAAACAGTTTTAATTTTAGGGTCAAGCTGGTGTGCTGGAAGTTCTTTCATGAATAACCTTTCATAAACAATAGCGGTGACAATAGTACAGAGCGATTAAGCCTATCCTATCATATTTTAATTCCTACTCACACGCATCGAAAGCTGGAACTGGTATTAAAGGGCTATCAGCAACGAAAAAGCAGCTTTAGCACCTATCTTCAACAACAAACTATAGCTACCAAAACGTGCACTGGTTAGCTTCCACTCTCCCTCAACACTCGTATCGCATACACTTAGCGCGACAACGATCCTAGACAGTGTCTAGGATTTAAGGACCATGCAGCGCTCAACGATTTCGAAATCCGGCGAAGAAACACGCTTGAGGACATCAAATCCAAAATGCTGGTAGAGTCCTTCAAGACGATCGGTAAAGCAATCGAGGAAAAGAGGTACGTTTTGCTGCTGAGCATAGGCCACCAGTGGTGTAAAAAGACGCGCAAAGGCTCCCGTTCCCCGTTTTTTAGGGTCAATACTAATTGAAGCAATGTATAGGAAATCTTCTCCTTCTTCCAAATAATCAAATACCCAATCCGCCGTAAAAACGGCCATCTCCTCAGCCCTGTTCAACAAAACCGCTTTCTCTTCTGCGCTAAACTCATTTTCGAGCAAAGCGAGCGAGCGACTTTCAAAATCTTCCCAGGTGAGACCTTGGGCTAAACTGCGACGATATATATTCACCGCTCCCGCATAATCTTCAAGCGTGTATACAAAGCCATACGGTGCCGTAACGCTATAATTTGCTCGAATTTCTTTTTGTGTTATCTCAAGCTTTCTTTTCTCACTAGCACCGAGCGCATCTAAAGCGTCTATAAAAGTAACGTGCCACATTTCTTCACGAAAACTCTCTCCTGTCATATCCGCCAAAGCATCAAGCAATTCTACTTGATTTGCGGTGACTGCTTTCAAATCAGGGATGACCATATTGTCTTTTCCTTCTGTAGTAAATGTTAGCAGCAAGACGCTGCATTACCTAAAATCAGTATACCTTGAAGTGTTTGAAAGTGTTGTACATCCACTTCTCCTTCAGATTGCCGTTGGCGCATCGTTAGAGACTATTTCAATTGCTCTGAGCAAATCAAAATCTTGGAGTACGCCTTCACCGACACTAAGCGGGTTGCGTATGTTTTTATAACCGAACATAAAACAGGTAGCCCCACAAGCTAGCAGGGCTTTTCCCAACAACAATCATACACTTTTAGCAATTTCTATTTCTCGCATGATTTGATTTTATTTAATCGTAAAGCGTTTATGGTTTGTTTTATACTAACGAATGAGAAGAGTGTTACTTTTGAGAGGACAAAACATGGCAGATTACGCCCATATGAACCTTAGGGATCGAGAGCAGCTACAGCAAGATCTTGAACAACAATACGACCAGTTTAAAAAGCAGCATTTTGCGCTCAATATGGCTCGCGGTAAACCTTCAAAAAGTCAACTTGACCTTAGTATGGATATGCTAGGAATACTAGGTTCGTGCGAAAGCTGTATATCAGTCGACAATACTGACTGTCGCAACTATGGCGTAACGTGCGGATTGCCTGAAGCCAAAGATTTAATGGCTTACATGCTTGATGATAAACCTGAAAATGTCATAGTTTTCGGCAACGCAAGTCTCAACATTATGTATGACACCATGGCCGGATGTTGGATGTTTGGCACACTCGGAGAAACACCGTGGTGCCGTCTTGAAGAAGTAAAGTGGCTCTGCCCTTCGCCTGGCTATGATCGTCATTTTGCGGTAACGGAAACCTTTGGCATTCAAATGATTCCTGTTAGCATGACCGACGAAGGTCCTTGCATGGATGAAGTTGAGTCCTTGGTCGCTGCCGACTCTTCCATTAAAGGCATCTGGTGCGTACCCAAATATTCAAACCCTACGGGTATTACTTATTCGGATGACGTTGTACGCCGCTTAGCTAACATGAAATGTGCAGCCAATGACTTTAGAATTTTTTGGGATAACGCCTATAGCGTTCATCATCTTTACACAGACGCTTTGAGTCAAGACTGCGTACTTGACATTGCTGGCGCATGCAATGAGGCAGGCAATCCGAATCGCTACTATAAGTTTACGTCTACCTCAAAGGTAACCTTCCCAGGATCTGGTATCGCTGCCCTTGCAGCAAGCCCCGCGAATATTACTGAAATCAAAAATCGCATGAGCGTTCAGACAATTGGGCACGATAAATTAAACCAATTGCGTCACGTACGGTTTTTGCGTGACTCTCGCGGCATTGCTGCTCATATGGAAAAACACGCCGCTCTCCTACGGCCAAAGTTTGACCTTGTGCAACAAAAACTTGAAGCTGGGTTAACAGAAGTGGGAAACTGCTTATGGAATAGTCCACGCGGGGGTTACTTTGTTTCTCTTGATGCACCAGAAGGTACAGCAACGCGCGCTGTTGAGTTAGCAAAACAAGCAGGCGTCACCCTCACCGATGCAGGAGCAACTTATCCTTACGGCAAAGACCCGCGCGATTCTAACATTCGCATAGCACCCAGCCTTCCTCCTGTTGAGGAACTTGATGCTGCTATGGATGTTTTGATTTGCTGCATCAAGCTTGCCTACCTTGAAAAACTGCGGGGATAAATAAGAACGCCGTGTGCGCGCCCTGTCGCCAAATAAAAGCCTGATTCAAATGATGTTCTATTGAATCAGGCTTTTGCAACATCAAATTTGAAAAGACTGCCGCTAGCAAACACCCACCTATTCAAACCAACAAAACTGCAAGGACGTCGACCCTGTCATTAGATGTGCATGCACGAAAAACTCAACGTCAATCCACGCAAGCCGCTAAATATTTTCTTAGACAAAGTTTTACCCTCATACGCCTCAGTAGCAAGCTACTCTGATTCTATATAGCCAACAACATCGCCCTCGCGAACAATGTCACCCGACTCGACAAGTATCTCGCAAAGCGTACCCGTTGCAGATGCTGAGACAAAACAGGCTCCTTTATGTGCCTCAATGTTTGCTACCGCTTCTCTTGCAAACACCTGGTCGCCCACTTTTTTACTCCAAAATAAATGTCGACCTTCACCCTGAGCTGCTCCCGTTTTACCAACGATAATCTCAACCTTTTTCATGCATTCCTCCTTAAAAAAGCCTTCCCTACTATACATCTACCTCAAGTAAGAGATTTAATTAGTTGCACTCTGCTTATTTTTTCCGTCTTAAGATTTTTGCTGCTAGCAACATAGCACCACTGAGAACGGCACTGTTGAGCTCTTTGTCAGCTTTTATCAACTCTTGAGGAATGTCAATGTGTTGCGGACAATGTTTAGTGCACTTTCCGCATTCGATGCAAAGATTCGCACCAGACTTTACACCACCCATCAAACCAACGCGCCGACCGATATATTGCACGCGAATAAACCGACTAGCACCAAAAAAATACTTACTGTTGTAGTCGGCGAATATTCCCGGAATATCAACGCCAACAGGACATGGCATACAGTAGTTACAGGCAGTACACGGTACCTTCATAAGGTCGCCATACACCTTAACTACTCGCTCAATCACCTCATACTGAGCAGAAGTCATACTATTTGCGGTTGTCTCGTTTGCAACGGCAACATTCTCTTTGATATGTTCAAAATTATTCATACCGCTTAAAACCGTGCCTATCTCAGGACGGTTCATCACAAAGCGCATTGCCCAGTATGCAGGACTGAGCTTCTCCGCATCTTGCTCAAGAATGTGCCTCACACTATCAGGAGCTTGCGCGGCAAGCAGCCCTCCACGCAAAGGTTCCATCGCTATAACACCTACGCCCAGCTCATGCGCACGTATCATGCCCTTTTCCCCTGCCTGATAATTTACATCGATATAATTGTATTGAATTTGGCAAAAATCCCACGGATGATCTTCAAGAATTTTAACGAACTCTTCGGGTCTCCCATGAAACGAAAACCCAATAAAACGGAGCTCTCCCTTTTCGCGCTTCTCTCTTACGAAATCTAAAATTCCAAATGATTTAAGCTTGTCCCAATCATCGAAACTCGTCAAAGAATGCATGAGATAAAAATCTATGCACGACACATCTAGCCGAGAAAGTTGAGTGGTGTAATACTTCTCAATATCAGACTTTTTCGAAACCAGAAAAGCAGGTAGTTTATCTGCAATATAAATCTTATCGCGCATATTATATTTTTTAATAAACTCACCTAAAATAACTTCACTCTTACCCCCATGGTACGGATAAGCCGTGTCAAAGTAATTTACACCTGCATCTACCGCATATTTCATTTGCTCAAATGCAAGCTCTTTATCTACTCCTGAGCCCTTTGCGGGAAAGCGCATGCACCCATAACCCAACAATGAAATATCGGGGCCACCTGGTGTGAGTTTTCTATATTGCATAATCAAACCTCTTTTCGACAATGCGACATAACGCTCAAAAATTGCATATGCTAACCCTCATTTATGCCAACACTAGTCATTGTGACACAACCACCTTCCCCTGGCTTCAATAAACAAAAGATTTAGAATCACTCCCTCAATATCGCCGCAAAAATTGGATTGACGACGAAAGTAATACCTAAAAAGTAAACTACCCGAAAAAGACTTCCATAAACCGAAAAGAACGTAAGTAAAATGCCTTATCAAGTACAACTTCTCAGACAGGCGCTATACTGAATCCAACCGATAACTCCCGCAAAAAACAACACTAGGAGGAAATCGTACCTATGCCTATCAAACGAAAGGGTTGTTCATGCATATAGTTTGTCTTGATATGGAAGGGGTTTTAGTACCCGAAGTTTGGATTGCTTTTGCACGCGCTCAAGGCATCCCGGAACTTGAACGAACAACGCGGGATGAACCCAATTACCGCACACTAACCGAATATCGTCTGGGAATCATGAAAGAACATGGGCTTCGCATTGAAGACGCTTGTGCAGCAGCCGCACGGCTTGAACCCTTCTATGGTGCACGGGAGTTTTTAGACGAATTGCGCTCATTTACTCAAGTCATTATCGTAAGTGACATTTTTGCTCCTTTAGCAAAACCTTTAATGGAAAAACTTGGCTACCCCACTATTTTTTGTAACGACCTTAAAGTTTCTGCTGAAGGAGACATTGAACACATGCTCATTCGTGGTGGAGGAGCCAAGCTTGCCACCATCGAAGCACTTCAGCAAATCGACTTTGAAACTATTGCGGTAGGCGACAGCCTTAACGATTTAGGCATGATCAAGGGCAGCAAAGCAGGATTTTTCTTTAACGCCAGTGAAAGCATCAAGGAAAATAATCCTGATGTCCCCGCTTATGAAACATATGCTGATCTGATGCATGCCATCAAGAAAGCTTTGCAGGATTAATGTCTTACCAGCTTAATTCTCGCAAATATAGGTAGTATCACAAATAAAGGCAGAGCACGCACTCTGCCTTTCTAGTGCTTTCACGATACGAAAAACCCAGTTTACACTCATGCGCCTCTAAGACACCATCTTGCAACACAAAGCAAACTAGAGAACAGCCCTCAAAGCTATTCCTCACGAGGCGATGTATAGACCCATCGCACACCACCCCAAAGTCGCTATTCAGAAATTATTTGTAGGTAGGCTCTTCCCAGTTTAATGAATTCAGAAACATCTAAGGTTTCACCTCGTCGCCTGGGGTCAATCCCTGCTTTTTCAAAAAGAGGCGAAAGGTGATCAATTATCTGAGCGCCCTGAGCACCTTGTCCGCCAAAATAAGTTTTGCAAGAATTTGCGATAGTCTTGCGGCGTGTAGCAAAAGCTGCATCCGCCATGGTAGCTGCAGCTTTGAGAACCGAAGCCTCTAAAGGCATACCGGCATCATCTTTCAGGCATCGCCGTTCAAGACGCAGTACCGAACTTTCAACACGAGGCGGTGGGTAAAAGTTGCCCGGTCCAACCGCAAAACGACCGGCTGCTTCCGCATATAGTCGCAGCTTAACGGTGTACGCCCCGTAAATTTTCGTACCTGGCTGAGCCACCATGCGGTCTGCCACTTCTTTTTGCACCATAATAGTGGCACTTTCAAGCGTTGAGAAATCCTCAAAATAATCTAAGACAACCGTTGCTGCCACGGCATAAGGTAAGTTTGCGACAAGCATCGTTGGCTCAAAAGGTAAGTCTTCACGTTGAAGATCAAGGGCATCTTTCTCAATGAGTGTGAAGCGATCCGACCAAGGACGCAGAGTCTCTGCGAGCACCGCAGGCAAATCACTGTCCCGCTCAACAGACACCACGCGTTTTGCGTTTTTCAACAATGCCATAGTCAGCGTCCCTATACCAGGACCAACCTCTAATACATCGGCATCACGAGAAAAACTAGCCAATCCGATAATTTTTTGAATAATGGCATCACTCACGAGAAAATTCTGACCCAATGAATACTTGGTTGTGAGGCCAAATTCATCAAGCACCGCCCTTGTTGAAGCAACATTGGCAAGAGATGACATTTTTTCCATTACACAATTCTCCTCGACCGTATCCAAATTATTGAAACCTGTATCACATTCTTTCCGAAACACGTATCTCGCAATCTGCATCATTATCGTCATGCAAGTTTGTTTGGGGATCTATGCACCTATAATTTTTGGAAGGATAAACGCGCCCACCCGCCAAAACAGAGTCCTTATGCTTTCCATCAAGCGAACCGTCAATGTTCACCAATCCAACCCAATCGTGCACTTCGTCTAAGCGAAATCCTGCTACGGCCAAGCCTGAGCGAGCGGTAACCACTAAAGGAACAAACCCATGCGGGTCTCCCCCTTCACCAACCACATACAAATGAGCCGCACGTTTTTTTCGTAAACGCCAGTCACTCCAATAGTAAGGCTGCAGCCTATCAATCAAAGCCTTAAGCTGAGACGGAGCGCCTGAAAAATAAACGGGAGACACAATCGACAGCTCATCACAATCATTTAATAACGCACGAAAACGCAGCATATCGTCCGCGAAAATACAATACAGTTCGTCTCTTCCACGTTTTTGCTGCTTGCAAACATCGCATCCCGTACAAGATGCAATGTTCAAATCTGCCAAAAGCACCGTTTGTATTTTATCTTGAGGATAGCGCTGCTCCATCTCCTCCTGAATTGCTTGCGCAAGCGCAGATGCGCGACCAAAAGCT
>CAYJGC010000003.1:0-7337 GCA_964369725.1 uncultured Eggerthella sp. | reverse complement strand
CTGCTCCATCTCCTCCTGAATTGCTTGCGCAAGCGCAGATGCGCGACCAAAAGCTCTTGGAGATCCGCATAGTATTAAACGCTTCATAGCGATACGTCCTTTCTCCCCTCGTGCCCTTACCACTAGACCACATAAAAAGATGCTTCGAGCTTTTCTATCTCCAAAGAACCACCCAACACAGCGACACGAATCGATACAGCCACTGCACCCCTACGCTTAATCCTTGCGTTGATAGTCAGTCAGAGGGCGATCGAGCAGGCTTTTTGTATTCTCCATAAGCTGCTTCAAAAAAGCCTCACGCTCTGCCCCTGGCGAGCACTGACGCACTTCAGCTAAGCGTGATGCCGTAAAGATAACATGCTCAGGTCCACACGTCATGCCACGCATAGGCTCGGGTGTCATATACGGTGCATCGGTTTCTGTAAGTAGCCGATTAAGCGGCACCCGTGCCGCTGCCTCACGAACCTCATCAGCATTCTTAAAGGTTACCGGCCCACCAAACGCAACATAACAACCCTGATTTATCCACGGCTCAAGCGTCTTCCAATCAAGATTAAAACAATGAAGCAAGGTTCCTGTTTCGGGGAACCCCTCTTCGCCCATGAGCTCCAACGCTTCATCATGAGCCTCGCGCAGATGCAAAATCACAGGCAGCCCTGCTTCTTTTGCCAAGCGAAGTTGTTTGCGAAACACCTGTTTTTGCATTTCTCGTGGAGATAAATCATAGTGAAAATCTAAACCAATTTCTCCCACCGCACACACACGAGGATCAGCCAAACGCTGACGCATTTGCTGCTCAACAGTCGCGTCAAAATGCCGAGCATTATGAGGATGACAACCAACTGCAATGCGAATCCGCGGCACGCGCGGAACAGGCTGCCCTCAACACCAACTCGTAAACCGCATTACCGAACGCGTAGCTTCCATCTTCCATGTATTCAAGCGAGAGAAGGTGGTTTCTCCATCATCCACCGGATCAACAATGGTGCAAACAAACCCTATGTTATGCATGGCACAGCGCGCCAAAGCGAGACCCGGATTAGGTAGCATTTGCAAATGTGCATGTGTATCTGCTACTACCGTCTCAAGATGCGGTGCTTCAACCTCACGATACTGCCCCTTTTTACGTTTTTGACGAAATAAAATATCTTCAAACACAGCATCGCCCTGCTTTTGCTCGTTAGACAAAATACCACTCCGTTCACTTTCTTCTAAACGCAACGAACCATCAACTTCCTCGATTTGCTGACCCCAGCAAACACAAGCAATTCGCATTGTCCCCATGAGACGTACGAATAAATCAAGTATCCACCTCAACGATACAAAACAACATACGTTTTAGAAGCATTGCGCGAAGTGATACTTCTAAAACGTATAAGATCAATGCGAAGGAGTCAGCACTACACAAACTACAAGTTAACTAACATCAAGGTCTATCAGACTTGCATCCAAGCGAGGAAAGAGCGGTTCGCCAATTTCTACCATGTTACCTGCGTTGAGCTGTCCCCAGACTGTTTCGGCTTCGATATCATTTACTGAAGCAAGGTCGCCGAGCGACAAACGACGAAATACCTCGGTTGATGTATTGGGCATAAACGGTGCCATATAAAGAGCAATGATGCGAATAGCCTCGAGTGCATTGTAAATAACCGCTTTAAGCTCTTCAGCGGTCTCGTCACTTTTTGCTAAATTCCAAGGTGCAGATTCCTCTACATATAAATTCACACGACCTGCCAATTTTTGCACCGCCGCAGCCGCGCCCGTAAAATCAACCTGCGCCATACATTCATCGTAGGCGACATACAGTTCATCGGAAATCTCGCGCAGCGGATTTTCTGCCGCAAATGCAGGAGGTTGTGGTACGTGCGAATCAAAATACTTCTTTGTCATATTAAAGACGCGACTACACAAGTTGCCCCAGGTATTTGCCAAGTCGGCGTTGTATACCTGAACCATACGCTCCATAGAGATCGAACCGTCGTTGCCAAACTGAACATCACTCATAAAATAGTAGCGATACGCATCGACACCAAAAATCTTTACGAGGTCTGCTGGCATGAGCGCATTGCCGCGTGACTTAGACATCTTTTCACCCTTAGTAAGCAAAAAGCCATGCCCAAAAACCGTATGCGCTATAGGCATACCCGCAGCCATTAGCATTGCTGGCCAAATTACACAGTGAAAACGCGTAATATCTTTACCAACAAAATGATATTGCATGGGCCAGCGACGCTCAAACTCACCTGCTCGATTCTCTTCATCCGCATAACCAATGCCTGTCAAATACGCAATAAGCGCATCTGCCCACACATACGCTACGTGACCCTCATCAAAAGGAAGGGGCACACCCCAGTCAAACGTAGAACGACTGATGGAAAGATCTTTCAATCCACCCGACACAAACGAAACGATTTCATTACGACGTGTTTCAGGGCGAATGAAATCAGGATTTTGCTCAAAAAAATCAAGGAGGGGCTGCTGGAATTCAGAAAGTTTAAAAAACCAGTTTTCCTCGCCGCTAGCCTGCTGAACAGGACGTTTGCATTCAGGGCACACAAACTGATCTTCTTCATCACGCTCTAAATCACCTTCAGAATAGTAGGTTTCTTCGTGCTTGCAATACCAACCTTCGTAGCTATCTTTGTAGCACCAGCCTTTATCGTAAAGCTCTTGCCAAAACTTTTGCACGCTTTTAATATGACGTGGCTCGGTGGTTCTCACAAAATCAGTGTAATGAATGTTAAGCATTTTCCAAGCATCCCGAAAAGCCGGCTCCATAGAATCACACCAGTCTTGGGGAGCCATGCCTTTTTCTGCAGCGGTGTCGGCAACCTTTTGCCCATGTTCATCCATGCCAGTAACAAAAGCGACGTCGTAGCCATTCATGCGCTGGTAACGACCGAGTGTGTCGGGAGCAATAGTTGCATACGCGGTACCCAAATGAGGCGCTGCGTTCACATAGTAAATGGGAGTAGTAAACGAATAGGTTCCCTTTGACATGGTAATACCTTCTCTAATCGGGGCTGCACGACTCATGATGCCCTGCAAGCCAAATGGTTTATATGCAAAATCTGCATACGGTAACTCACGTTTAATTTCTTGCATTTGATAAGCAAAAACTATACTGCACGAAATCAATACGTCACAAACATCCAGTATTCTAACACGGCAACGCGCAAGCGTACTAAACTGCTGAAAAATGCAAGATTTTGCCTTTCCCCTACCGCCTTGAGACATGCAATACCTTGGACATTTAATGGCAAAAACGGCAATATGCTCTCAAACAGGTATACTTGAGGTTCTGTACAACAGTTCCAAAGGATGAGGTATGCACCCGAAGGCACTCTTTACCATGCAACACACTCACAAAATGAGCAGTACGCAAACAGCTTTATACCACAGCACTTGTGTATCAGCTCTTTTATTGCGCACGGCATTAGCCCTACTCCTCGCATGCTCTTTTACCGGAGGAATCCTCACCCTTGGCGTACTCTCACCCCAAACTGCTTTTGCTGAAACAACAGAAATCTACGATGAACCTGATACATTTCAACAAGAAGTAGAAGCAACAGCAGACGCCTACAATGAAGCACTGCAACGCGTAGACAGTCTTGAACTGCAAATTTCTGACAATGAAGCACTTATTCGGGAGATTGAAAAAGAGCTGCCGCTTCAGCAAGAAACAGCTGCCGGCGCACTTCGCTCGCTCTACATAATGCAACGAGAGTCTGCTAGTTTTATCGATATCATTCTAGGCTCACAAAGCCTCACCGACTTTATCACCAATGTTGAATATGTTAGCTACGTCTACAATGAAAATCAAAATGAACTCATCTCGCTTGAAGCCATGCAAGAAGAGCTCAAAACCACGCAAGCCGAACTTTCCCTTGCAAAAGATGAGGCAGTAATTG
This sequence comes from uncultured Eggerthella sp., assembly GCA_964369725.1. Lineage (GTDB taxonomy): Bacteria > Actinomycetota > Coriobacteriia > Coriobacteriales > Eggerthellaceae > Paraeggerthella. The sequence goes on along the minus strand of CAYJGC010000003.1, from coordinate 3,426 downwards.
AAGAAGCGGCAGCAGCAGACGCACTGACCGCCGCACAAGAAGCCCGCGAAGAAGCGCAGCGCCTTGCCGAAGAGAAAGCAGCCCGTGAAGCGGAAGAAGCGGCAGCTGCTCTAGCAGCCGAGCAAGCACGTATCGAAGCAGAAGCGCAGGCGCAAGAGCAAGAGGCCGCCGAGAGCGAAGTAAGCAGTAGCGAGAGCACCGACACGAGCACAGAGGGCACAGGCGGTTCAAGCGGAGGAACCGTTGCTCCCCCGTCATCCGATGGCGCAGACTGGAGTGTTGATAAAAGCGCCTTTGTTGCGGAATGGGCACCACGTATTGATTCCTACCTTGCTGGGTCAGCTCTAAGTGGACAAGGCTCAACGTTTGCTGAAGCAGCATGGGATTACGGTGTTGATCCTCGCTGGTCTCCCGCAATATCTCATGTCGAAAGCACCAAGGGCGCCTACTGCTACTATCCCCACAACGCATGGGGTTGGGGTGGAATCACCTGGGGTAGCTGGGAAGAAGCCATCAATGCTCACGTGCGCGGTCTTGCAAATGGCTACGGATACACCATATCAATCGAAGCGGCACAAAAATACTGTCCTCCCACCTGGGAACACTGGTATAGCTCGGTTTCTGCTCAAATGAACATGATCTAAGTTGCAAGGGATGCGCTCCTTAGCAATCTCTGCTAAAACCTACTAAACTCATCCGGAGCGATACAAGGCTTTTGCAAAAGACACCTTCGCTAAAAAACCAGAATGTCCAACATGCCGACAAACCCTAACAATGTAAGTCTTAGCATGATTCAATGTAACTTTGACATCAATGCTCGACCCTCTGCGCGATTTTTGAATTCTCTTACCGAAGTTTGGCGCGCCGCGACTTCCAATCAGGCATAAACGTATCCATAAGATGCCAAAAGCGCGTAGTATGCCCACGCTCTAAAAGATGGCATAGCTCATGTACGACAACATACTCTAAACATTCCGGCGGATAAAGCGCAAGACGAGTATTGAGACAGATGCGTCCTGTTGAAGGCTGACAACTCCCCCATCGGCTCGACATGTTGCGATATGCCAGCTTGCCAGCCTTGACCCCCATAATAGGCTCCCATGTTTCCACCAATACTGGTGCGCATGCTTGCACAACAGCCTTCCATCCTACAATTTCTTCCGGAGTGGCATTTGCGGCGCGAACTGCAGGCGAATCCTTCACGGCTGCCAACCGCTTATCAATCCAACATCGTTTTTCTTTCACAAATTGCACTATGTGGGCATCGCTCATATAAAACGGTGCAGAAACATTCACCTCATCACCCGTGCGAGCAATGCGTAAATTCATATTCTTAATTTTTTTACGCGTGATAGTAACTGAAAGACCTTCAACCTTTAAAACGCTCGTCTTCTCAGACACGTTCCTTGTATTACCCACGTGCCACCTTAAGCGCTATATCGTAAGCACTGTTGCGAGCAATGCCAAATTCAGTCACAAGCTGACGCGCAATCTCTTTATTGCGCATGCCATCACTCTTTAGCTTCTGCGCGCGCTCACAAGCAGCAGTCTCAGCATCCTGTTGTACCCCCAGGCACTCTTCAGCACTTGCTCCATCAATAACAATTACGATTTCACCCTTGATAGCACCTTCTGCAGCACGAGTAGCAAATGTTTCATACAATTGAGGAAGAGGCGCACGCACTACCTCCTCGTATAACTTTGAAAGCTCACGACACACCGCCCCCTCACGAAGCGGATACATTTGCGCCAGCAACTCAAGCGCACTTACCAGCCTGTTGGGGCTTTCGTAAAAAATAAGTGCCGCATCTAGGGAAGTAAGTGATCCCAACAACGCACGCCGCTCGGCATCTTTGCGCGGAAAAAAGCCTCCAAAATAGAAGCGTGGGTTTACGCTCCCGCTGGCAACATATGCCGTAGCAGCAGCCGTTGGCCCAGGTAAAACCTCAACAAGCACACCCGCTTCATGCGCAAGACGAACCAGACGCAAACCCGGATCAGAAACTCCCGGCATTCCTGCATCTGAACAATAAGCGATAACCTCCCCGGCTGATACACGCTCTATAATTGCAGCTGCACGCTCTGCCATAAGAGCCTCATCTAAGCGCTCAATTCTCTTTTCAATCTCAAACGCTGCTAACAGCTTGCCCGTCACACGCGTGTCTTCGGCGCAGACAACATCCGCCGCGCGCAAAGCCTCAAGTGCACGCGCAGGCATATCGCCTAAATTACCCAAAGGTGTAGGACAAATGACTAACTTACCTTTTAAACGTATTTCCACAAATTACCTCACCGTATGTACGCCAAATTCTTCTCGTGCACACAATTGCAAATTTTTAGATACTTCATTGAAAGCAAACACTATACCATGTAGCACTCTCAAAACATTGCCGAGCAAAAACAACGACAGCAATCTTGCAGGGGTTCGCGTATCGTCCACTCCAGATATCCTCGTAAGCTTACTGCCCACACCACCCATACAAAAGCATCCACTATAACCAACACATCTCGCAAAAGTCATAGCTTTGCAGTCTTGAGATAGATGCAACAATCCCCTGTACATACAGGCAAAATCTGATACATTCTTTTAGGAAAATTTCACTCGCAAAATAAACGAAAGGACGCCTTATGGAACTATTCGAAGCCATGAAACAACGCCGCAGCATTCGTGCTTTTACCGAAGAAGCAGTTTCTCGCGCCACCCTTGAAGAACTAGTTGAGGCAGCCACATGGGCGCCTTCAGCCTGCAATGTTCAGGCATGGAAGTTTGGGATTATTGACGATGCAGCATTGGTTCGCAAAATCGATACATTTTCACCGGGAATGAGCGGCAACCCTCCTGCATTAATTGCAATATGCTCCGATCGCGCCTATGCGCTAGAACAAAGTGGTCAAAAAGCAGCCGACGAATTTGCTACCCTTGATTGCGCTTATGCTTCACAAAATATCATGCTTGCGGCCGCTGCACGCGGACTAGGAACTTGCGCTATCAAATCCTACAATGATGCTGCCCTGCGACGAATGCTCGGTCTTCCAGAAGATGTTGTAATTGAATTGGTAATAACCGTAGGACACCCCACCTCTCTACCCGAAATGCCTTCCCGGAAACCTCTTTCAGATGTGGCATTCTTTAATACGTGGCAATAGGAGCATTGTATGAACAACAAGACTGACGCATCTATGGAATTACTGGTTTATCTAGTAACATCTGCCGCTGGATTGCAAGGCGAGCCCGCCATTTATGGCCCCCTTCGCTTGATTGAAGCCTCGAAACGCTTAGCTGTTTCACTTGCCGAAGAAGACCCCCAACGCGCCACCAAGCTCCACGAACTTGCAAATCTGATTGAGTCTCGGAAAAACGACTGCATGACAAACGAAGAGTCCTTCTATGCTATGCTCAACGAAGCTGCCGAAAAACTTGTGGAC
>CAYJGC010000002.1:34396-95500 GCA_964369725.1 uncultured Eggerthella sp. | reverse complement strand
CGGAGAATCACACGTGATTCGTCCGCATATCAAGAGAAAGAATGAGCCCCGTAATAGGGGCTCATTCTTTCTCTTGTCTTATACTTTTACCAGTTAGGTCTTTCTTAAAATTGAAAGCATCCACAACATAAAAACTTCGTCAGGATCGCGGCCGCTTTTCATTTCCTCCTCGGCGTTTCGAGATGAAATAAAAGCTAGGCGCAATTCTTCAGGTGTGAAACCTTTTGCCCAGGCAATATGGTTTTTTACACGCCAGTCTTGCAGCTTTAATACAGATGCAAGCGCATGAGGATTTCCTCTTTGAAGGAGAGATTTTGCACAAACAAGTTCTCTTAAACGCGTCGTACACATAGCAATCAAAGCATGCGGAGAAACAGAATTCATTCGATTTAGATATGAAAGACACTTATGAGTACTGCGTGCAGAAAAAGCATCCACAAATTCCCACGGCTTAATCTCGGCACTGCAACTTACCATATCAATGATTTCATGTTCGGTTACCGCATCGTTTCCACGGTGAGAAAGTGCAAGCTTTCTCAACTCGCTATCAAGGTGTACCGTGTCTTCACCAATAAAGTCTATAAGTCTCTTTGCCGCTGCTTCTGTGATGGTAATTTTATGCGACGTTGCCATGCTGCGTACTTTTTTAGGCAGCTCATAGCTTTTCGGTGGCGTGCAGTCTATAACACTTTGCTGCCCTCGCTTAGCTATCGCTTTGTATAAACGAGTGTTCTTAGCTAATTTTTCTGCTACGAGAAAGAGGACTGTTGTGTCGTTAGGATCACTTACATAAGCTATAAGGGTTTCAGCATCGGTCTTTTTTAGCTTATCAACGAGCTCAACTTCAACGAGGCGAACTGAACTCGCAAAAGGAAGCGTATTACAGGCTGCAACGATATCCTCACCAGACGAAAGCTCTCCGTTAAACGTATCTGAATTAAATGAAAGGTCGGTAATTTTAGATAGTCGTGCACGCAACCGATTAGCAACAGCTCTGCGCTTAAGAGTATCCTCGCCTACCGCGAGATAGACGGGAAGTAAAGGTGTATCTTTTTTTGTTGAAGTAGTCATATGCTTATTTTATCCTAATGTTGTTATCTCTATACGGTCAGCTAAAAATACGCATGAAACATCGCTGTCTTCCGCAGTATTATAGATAGATGATTTGACGGTATTGAGAATCTCTAGCGTTTCTGTTGAAGGGTGCCCATATGAGTTATTTTTTCCAGAACTAACGAGAGATATCTCAGGTCTTAAAATTTCAGCTTGCTCCAACAAAAGTGCACTAGCAGCTCCATGATGTCCTACCTTATATACATCAATGTCGTTAAGACTACCTTCAGCTAGCATCGCTTTAACTTCCTTTTCCTCGGCATCCCCTGCAAAAAAAGCGTTCCATTCAGGTAAATTATCTCTCTGTATGTCACATTCTAGCAAAAAACATAGGCTGTCCGCATTGCCTCCTTCTTCACTAAATTCGTACGGCCAGATGATAGACAAGGTAAATACACCTACCTCTAGCCTATCTCCCACCTCCACACCATGAACGTTTTTATTTCCGACAAGGTAATTTGAATCTGCTAAGAGTTCAATACAGGTATTACACTGACACTCCGTAGTACCCTGAGCTACGACTACATTATCTACGTCTACTACTCCTTTTAAATCGGTTAGACAACCTCGATGGTCATCATCTCCATGAGTTATTAATAGTGCATCTAAATGGTAAACACCCTGACGCGCCAACGCCTGGTAAAGCAAATCTGGCTTATTACCCGTATCAACAAGAATAGCGCTTCCCTGAGAACGAATCAAAAATGCGTCTCCTTGCCCTACGTCGAGCATAATAATCTCATGCGGTCCAAAGCGAGCAGGAATCATAATCATCCCCAAAATCCCAAGTACGGCAAAAATAGCTACAGCTCGTATCCAAACTTTATGCGGCTGCGGCCACCAGAACCATAAGAGCGAAGCAAGCAGGGCTGAAATAAAGAGTGCAAGTGAGATATCAAGATCGAGGGGAATACTTGCATAAGGTATGGTTCCGAGCCAGGTAACAATATTCACCAAAAGATCTGTTACCGCACAAGCAAGAGTAATTAAAACAGGAGCTAGAGGCGGAACCATAAAAGAGAGCGAAAGAGCAAGAAGACCTGCTGTGCATACAAGAGGAAACATAGGAGCTATAACAACATTTGCGAACCCAGCAATAAGGGGTATTTGTGCAAAAAGTGCAGCAGAATAAGGTGTTGCAAGTAAGCTTGAGGCTGATGTTAAGGCAAGGGCTTCGCGGGCAAAGATTGGGAGAAAAGGAATTACACAATTGATCCAAAGTCCCATCAAGCGAGAAAATAAAATTATTCCTAACGTGGCTAAAACAGATAAAATAAAAGAAACTGACAAAGAAAGTTCAGGCGAAAAAGCCATACATAGAACGATAAAGATTAGGAGAGCATTTAATGACGCAGGTCTACGAGCAGCAAAAAAAGAGAGCAAACCCAAGACTGTCATTGCTGCCGCCCTAAGGACCGATGGCGATGCAGCAGTAAAAATGAGGTAGCAAATCAACAAAAAGACAACTGCAGCTTTTGAAAAAAGGTACGGCACTCGCGCAAACTTCAGGCCGCTTAGAATACAGGTAGAGACTATCGAAAGATGAGCTCCGGAAACAGCGATAATATGAGCAAGGCCAGTTACTTTAAACGCATGGTACACGTCTTCTTCAAGAGAATCCCTCCAACCGCAAGTGAGCGCAGCTAAAACCCCTGCACCTTCAGTGTCTTCAGATGAGATCAAATCAATAGCTTTATTGCGAAGACCTACTAGGCTTCCAAGTATTCCTTTCCTATCTTCAAATTCAAATTCTACGATAGTTGCTTTGAGCACGCAACCTTCATTCCATAAGTAAGATGCAGAGGACGAAGAAGCTACCTCTAAGGTTGTTTTTGTTTTAATTGACTCTCCATAGCGCGGTAGCGTGCTCTCATTAGAAAATTGTAGATGAACCACTACTTTTTTTCCTGAGTCAAGCGTGGTTTCTGCAAAGCACGTGTATCCGTATAAGCTCTTAGAGGAGTCTGATGTAGCACGAAAGCTGTAGTTGTTGTAACTAGAGGTAGTATTTGCTTTGATTTGTTGTAGATTGTATGCATAGAAGCCTGACATACATATTCCCAATAAACACCCCAAGAACACTAAGGTAACAGTAATATTTTTTACCTTAAAAAGAAATACTAAGCATGCAAGCGACCCCAAGACGCCGAAAATTCCTATGGCTATACTAAAAGGTATACTCCATTCAATTGAGGAGTTTATAAGGAGCGCACAAGTAAGCCAAAGCGAAAGCGCGCAAACAAATAACGGAGGAAGACTGGGTCGCGGCAAAAATGTGTTAGGTTTACCCTGTTCGATATCTTCTCCGTACTCCGATTCAGGAATTTTAATAGGTATGAGCTTTATTCCTCTGATAATTGAAGATTTGATACGGTTTAAAAACTGGAAGCGGTAGCTGTTATTTCGAGAATCACTGATCGGTATATGCGTTAGCCAATGCATATTAAATCCGCTAGTTCTTCATAGGTTTTATCACCTATTCCTGACACTTGCGTTATGTCTTCCGTTGTGAGGAACGGGCCGTTTGTTTCACGGTACGCAATAATCTTTTCTGCCGTAGCTGGCCCTACGCCTGGTAGCGTATCGAGTTGCTCTAGAGTAGCGTTGTTGATATTTATTTTGCCATCCCCACGGTATCCTGGTGTCGTTTCAAGATCTACACCTTCAGAAATATCCAGTTCATTTGGAACAAGTATTTGTTCACCGTCAGAAAGAATGCGTGCCAGGTTAAGCACATCAGGAAGTGCTTCTTCTGTTAATCCTTGAGCTGCTTCAATCGCTTCTTGAACGCGCGAACCCTCGGGGAGTTCATATACTCCAGGAGATACTACTGCTCCACCAACGTGAACAACGATAAGGGGCTCTCCGGAGACTGTTTCAGATTCTGCGCTTTGTTGTGCTGTAGTTTTATTTGAGTCATGAGAAATAAGCGTAAAGGAGTTATTCTGACTACTTCTTACGATTCCCACTATCAGTACAGCAACGATTACCAAGACTAAAACAACTGCCCCCACCAAAGCAGGTAGAGAGAATCTATCGGCGAGCGCTTTTTCTTTAATTTCATCAATTTGATCAAGAAATGACATGGATATCCTTTCGTTACTAGTAACTATGATACCCATGATTTTTAGTACGTATATGACACCGACATGTTGCCTTTTTCTAAAAGGTCTCTCTCAAAACTTTCGTAAAACTGATTAGTTTTACGCTTCCTTCTAATAGAAAAATAATCGCGTTTTCAAAAGGAACTTAATTCAAACACGCTTTACCATTACGGCGCTTCAATTAAGAGATAAAACGCTCAAGCAAATAGAAACCCCCTAAGATCTCTAGGTCTTAGGGGGTTTCGGCACTGAGAGTAAAAAACCTTATACTACAGGAGGAGTTCCTTCAGCATTGCCAAAGATAGCATCAATCTGAATTTCTGCGTCCATAGGTAGGTTAGCTACACCAACTACGCGACGAGCTGGTCCAGCAGCTGGGAAGAATTGTGCAAACACTTCATCAACCTCAGCCATAGCTGAAATATCTTTAATGAAGATATTTACCTTAACGGCATCTGCCATAACATGGTCAACGCTCTCGATTACAGCTTGAATATTTTTGAAAGCCTGCTCGGTTTGAGCCTTAAGACCACCAGCTACAAGCTCACCCGTTGCTGGGTCGATGCCCAGTTGTGCTGAGATGTTGTTGTAATGAGAGAAAGCAACCGTCTGAGATGAGATGGCGCATTTTGGAGCCTGTGCGATGCTATTAGCTTCAATAATCAAGCCATGGCGATCTTCTACAGCCTGAGGAGGAGTGCCATCACCATGAGAAACAACTGCTTCAATTTGTACAAGCGCATGCATAGGAAGAGCTGCAACTTCAACTACGGTACGAGCGGGGAAATATCCTACAGCACGTGCGATACCTGAATCAGGGAAGAAGCGCGTGTAAGCTTCGTTTACTGCATCAACGTCGTTAAGATCCTTAACGAAAACGTTTACTTTAACGATATCGTCGAACGGTACGTCTACGCTCTCAAGAATTGTCTTGATGTTCTTTAAGCACTGTGCAGTTTGCTCCTTTACTCCCCCAACGACGATTTGATTGGTCTTAGGGTCGAGAGGAAGCTGTGCAGAAATGTTATTATAGTGAGAGAAGGCTACGGTCTGTGTTGAGAGGTCATTTTTTGGAGCACCGCACGTGTTGTTCGTGTACTTCAAGATATCACCAGCTTGAGGAGCATTAGGGATAGTGCCCTCGGCATTAGAGATAAGAGCCTCAACTTGAATCAATGCTCCCATAGGCAAATCATTTACCGCAACAACAGTGCGTGTAGGAACATAGGTTGGGAAAACAGCGCGATAAACTTCGTCTACAACATCCATATCAAGAATGTCACGAACGAAAATAGTGATACGAATTACGTCATTCATCTCATGACCAATGCTGTCTACGATAGCCATGATGTTCTCAAAGCACTGCTCTGTTTGCTCTAGCAATCCACCCTCAACCAATTCTCCTGTTTCAGGATCTATGGGAAGTTGGGCTGATAGGTTGTTGTAATGAGAGAAAGCAGCAGTTTGGGCATAAAGTGGGCTCATAGGTGCTAATTCAGTGTTTCTTGAGAGTACAGCGTTATCTCCGCTCATGTAGTACACGTCCTTCCAATTAGATGTATTGTTCACCTGCACAATAATAGTAGCTTGCAAAGCGGCTCATTGTCTAGTCTTTTTGCCAAAGTGAAAGAAACTTTTTTAGAACTCGACTTTCCAATTTTTGTATGATTAAATCCTCAGAATAATTCAGAAATTGTGCAGGTGAACAATTATGCATTGTGATGAATAATATTATCTATACCGAATTTTTAGGTAATATTCTTTAGTAATTATACAAAGATATCTTGCCGATAAAATCAACCCTTATTATTTGGGTTGGTTTAGATTAGTGAGTAGGTAACAAAGCAACCTTCTAAAATATGGAGAAAATGTGAAATGCTCGCACATAAAGGTGTGCGAGCATTTCATTGACGTGGTAGTAAAACTACGTATCTATCTACGAGACCTCAAGTCTTCTTGCGATGGCTTTGATAAACTCATTCGTGCTAAGAGTTACAGGATTCTTAAACGTTGTAATTCGTGCAAGATCCCCGGTCATCTCCCCTTCTTCAATGGTACTAATAGTTGCAGCTTCAAGCTTGTCAGCAAATGCAATCAAATCATCAAGTCCGTCTAATTCTCCACGCTTACGCAACGCTCCTGTCCAAGCGAATATGGTAGCTACCGAGTTGGTCGATGTTTCTCCACCTTTTAAGTGGCGATAATAGTGGCGCTGAACGGTGCCATGTGCAGCCTCGTACTCAAAGTACCCTTCAGGAGAGGTCAAAACTGAGGTCATCATAGCAAGTGAGCCAAAAGCAGATGACACCATATCGCTCATTACGTCACCGTCGTAGTTTTTGCAAGCCCAAATAAATCCACCGGGATCTTTCACTACGCGTGCTACCGCGTCATCAATAAGCGTATAGAAATACTCGATGCCAGCGGCTTCAAAACGCTCAGTGTATTCTGCTTCATAGATTTCTTGAAAAATATCTTTAAAGCGATGGTCATATTTTTTTGAGATGGTGTCTTTTGTTGCAAACCATAAATCTTGCTTGATATCAAGAGCGTACTCAAAACAACTACGGGCAAAACTCTCTATAGAAGCGTCCGTGTTGTGCTGACCCTGAGCAATACCTGGAGCAGTGAACTCATGGACCAATTCTCGAATCTCGGTACCATCTTGTGCTGTGTAGACCAACTCAACCTTACCAGCACCAGGAACACGTATTTCAGCGTTTTTATACACATCACCATACGCATGACGAGCAATCGTGATAGGCTTAACCCAGTTTCCTACACAGGGTTGAATGCCTTTTGCAATGATAGGGGTACGAAACACTGTTCCGTCAAGCATAGCGCGGATAGTGCCGTTGGGACTCTTCCACATATGCTTCAAATCATACTCATCCATACGAGCGGCATTTGGTGTAATTGTTGCACATTTAACAGCTACACCGAGACGCTTGGTAGCTTCCGCAGAATCAAAGGTTACCTGATCGTCGGTCTCGTTTCGATACTCTAATCCTAGGTCATAATACTCAGTTTTTAAGTCAATATAAGGCGACAGGAGTTCGTCTTTAATCATTTGCCAGATGATGCGTGTCATCTCGTCGCCATCCATCTCAACCAAGGGAGTTTTCATTTGAATTTTTGTCATACATTTCCTTCCAGCTTCTTTAGTCTTGCGTACATAACCGAACCTTTTGTTCAGCTCTATAGTACCTGTTTAAAGACCAAGTCTTAACAAGAACGAAGAAATCACGCAAAAGATGCAGCATTCGCTTCTTACTAGCATTCCATGATTTAAACCAAGTGGTAACTCCGATAAAAAAGAAACTTCATTAAATTATCAGATTTTGATTAAATCCTCCGTAAACCCTACACGGTACTTGTTAAAAATGACTTCACCTTCATCTTGTGTTGCATCCAAATCCACTTCTGCCATTATGCCAAAATCACAGGAACCTTCAGGGTCACTAAAAATCTGATGAACAACCCAAAGGTGTCCTTCTTGCTCTAAGGAGGTATCTATAGAAAGAAACGACATGGATCGCGCGTTATTATCGAGGATAATTTCGTCATATTCTTGATAATAGGCTTCTAGTGATTGCTCCCACCGTGCCTCACCGTATCCCAAATCCGTATCAAGGCGACCCAATTCTGAAGTATTTTTATGAGCAGCTAATCGTACACGCAAAAATAAGGCATTGCGGACCATTACCGTGAGCGCTCTACGGTCAGTAACAACTTCATCAGGTGCAACAAGAGAAGCAATCTCAGGCGTTGATCCGGCGCTTTCCCATTCATCGGTCAGACTCGAATCTACACTACGAACCATAAAGCTCAGCCATGAAATGATATCTTCCAACTGTTCGTTTCTCTTATCCACAGGAACAGTACGTGAAATAACGCGATAAGCATCTGCCAGATAACGAAGTAGCGTACCTTCTGAGCGTGAAACACCATAGAGTGCAACATAGCCTTTAAAATCAGAGACGTTTTCTATCATATCCCTCACAATGGACTTAGGTGCCAATTCAAAATCTCGCGCCCAAGGAACTTCTTGACTATAGAGATCGAATGCCTTTGAAAGAATTTCTTCAAGAGGTTTTGGGTAGCTAATGCTTTCAATACGCTCCAATCGTTCCTCATAATCAACTCCATCTGCTTTCATTTCCAACATTGCTTTACTTTTAGCCAATCGTTCCTGCGCACGTAGAACTTGGCGAGGATTTTCTATCGTAGCCTCTGCCATAGAAATCACATCCAAGGCGTAGCTTTCGCTTGAGGGTTCCAAAAGCTCAAGCGCTGCTAATAAGAATGGTGACAAGGGTTGATCAAGAGCAAAATCGTCTGGTAGATCTAAGGTAGTGGAATAGACTATTTCTCCTTCTTCATTGCGTATGTATGATAGTACTTCTGCGGCGAGAAGAGTATGAAAGATTTCCTCTGCACGAAGAAGCAGGGCTGTTTTTTGCTCTAATGGCTGAGCAGAATCCTCTATCAGTTTAACAACACGAGCATGTGCATCTCCACCTTGAACTACTTCAGACAATATCATTGAGTGAGTTATTTTCATGCGCGGATGGAGCGTTTCAGGTTCAGATTCAATTAAGCGCTCGAAGGTTCCTTTATTCCAGGTAACAAAACCTTCTGGGGCTGATTTCTTCTTGATTTTACGAATTTTTTTTGGGTCGCCCCCAGCTTTTTGCAGTAGTTTTGCATTTTCAATTTCATGTTCTGGAGCTAACGCAAGAACCATCCCCTCTGTGTCAAAACCGCTGCGCCCCGCGCGACCAACAATTTGATGAAATTCGCGTGCACGCAGCCGTCTCATTCGATAACCATCAAATTTTGTAAGAGCGGTTAGCAAAACCGTATGTATAGGGACATTGATACCAACCCCTAAAGTATCCGTTCCGCAGATGACGGGCAAAATTCCCAATTGTGCAAGCTTTTCCACTAAAAGGCGGTATCGAGGCAGCATTCCTGCATGGTGAACACCAACACCGCACCCTAACAACCGCTTAAGAGTTTTTCCAAACGCTGTCGTAAACGCTGTGCCCTTGAGCGCTTCTTTTATAGTCTCACGTTGCTGTTTAGTGGCAACCCCATAGCTAGCCAGAGATTGCGCTGTTGTCAGCGCAGCATCTTGCGCAAAGTGTACAATATAGATAGGTCCTTCATTTTTTCGAAGAGAAAGCTCAACGGTGCCCTCTAAGGGAATTTCTACATATTCATACGATAGAGGCACCGGACGCTGTGCATTCTTAATAACCGAAACAGACAAACCCGTTCGCTTATGCAATCCTTCGGCAATATGCGTAACATCACCGAGCGTAGCGCTCATAAGCAAGAATTGAGTTTTAGGTAGAGTCAAAAGGGGGACTTGCCAAGCCCAACCACGATCCGCTTCACCGTAGTAGTGAAATTCATCCATAGCTACGCAGCCAATGTCAGCACGCACTCCTTCTCTTAATGCTTCGTTGGCAAGGATTTCAGCTGTACAACAGATTACTGGTGCCTGTGTATTAATATGTGTGTCTCCGGTAATCATTCCAACATTATCACGACCCAATATCTCGACTAAGTCGAAGAATTTTTCACTTACCAGGGCCTTAATGGGAGCGGTGTAGTATGACCTCCGGCCCGTAGACAACGCAAGAAAGTGCATTCCTAGTGCGACTAATGATTTGCCTGAGCCGGTTGGCGTCCCCAAGATTACATGATCTCCTACCGCAAGACTCATGAGTGCTTCTTCTTGATGCGACCATAATAAAATATCACGCTGTTCGGTCCACTCGAGTAGGCGTTCAAGCGCTTCGTCAGGAGAAAGCCAAGGCTCGAGCTGGGGTTCATTGCCTTCGGGTTCCCACCAACTAGGAGCTTTAAGACCTAAAGAACCATGGGAATAAGCATCGATATCCAAAGGTACATCTTTTGTTTCTGTTGTTACTATGCTCATAAGTACCCTTCGTAGTGTAAGTTCATCTCGTTACAAGATTAACAGGTTTGGTTGTTTTGTGTGTCTAGATATCGAGACACACAAGCATATATAAAAAATTCGCTGACTAGATCAGTAGCCAGCGAATTGTAAGATATAAATAAATAGGTGTATTAATAACCAGTTAAATCGTCATTTGTGAGGCGACCTTTGAAAGTACGATAAATAACAACATGGTACACCAGGACAAGAGGAAGGCCAATGCACGTGAAAATAGTCATCCACATAAGAGTAAGCTCGGAGGAGGCAGCATTCGCAATAGTAATTGACACACCTACACTGTCTGTGCTCGCTACGACTAAATTTGGATAAAGAGATGCTGCCAGTAGTCCTACTAAAGAAGCAGCAGAAAGTGACTGGGCCAGAAACACAAGACTGTCGCATTTGTTTTTGCATCCCAGCGTCAGCGATACGGCAATTCCTCCCACAATGAGCACGGCAAAAGCTATTCGAAGAGGACTCAAAAGCGCTGTCATTTCTGGCTGAATTAATAAAAGTGCATAAGCAGATACAGCTAAAAATACTATCAGAGTCAGCGTTTGAAACAAGGTTCGTATTTTCTTTGCATGACAATACAACCTCGAATCGAGCGAAGCTTTAAGTGAAATCCACGCCGCTCCCTGCGCCACACACACAAGTAAGCCTAACAAACCACACAACAAGGTGAAAGGGGTGATCAGCCCAAGCAAGGGTATGCCTGCATAATCACCATTGGAGTTCATGGGGATGCCTGCCAAGATGTTTCCTACAGCTACACCAAGCAGTAATGCGGGTAGTAAAGATCCCAGGAAAAAGCAGATATCCCAAAGCCTGCCCCACGCACTATCATAGTGTCTAAATTCAAGCGAAACGGCTCGTATTATGAGACCAAACAATACCAACATGACTGCAAGGTAAAAACCTGAAAAAGTTGTAGCGTATGCAGCAGGATATGCCGCAAATAACGCACCTCCGGCTGTCAGCAGCCACACTTCATTCCCATCCCATACAGGACCGATACTACGTCTGAGAACAGCACGCTCAGAGTCGTTTTTCGCTATAAAAGGATAGAGAACTCCAATGCCTAAATCGAAACCATCTAATACAAAATAACCTGCAATTAAAACAAAGATGAGCAAAAACCAAAGTCCTTGAAACAAAGTGATCTCCATGACTACTCACCTTCCTTTACGAGAGTTTTGGGCAAATCTTTACATTCACGCAGGTCACTTGGATCCTCGTACACAGGGCCTTGCTTGATAAAGCGACACAAAATACGGATCCACGCAACCATAATGAGCGTGTAGACAAGTAAGAATAATATGAGTGTTATAGCAAGCTCTACATTAGTAACTGACTGTGAAACACCTTCGTTAGTAAGAAGACTTACCCCTTCTGGACTGCTTTTTGAGGGATAGACAACCCAAGGTTGACGCCCTACTTCAGCCGTAAACCAGCCAGCTTGAATTGCTAGCATAGGAAAAAGTGGCGACACGAGAGCAAGCCACTGCAATGCCTTCATGCGACGAATTCTTTCACCCTTGAAGGTAAACAGAAGTATAAGTACAACGGTAATCGCAATTACACCAAACAAAGCAACCATTAAGTGATAGGTCTGAAAAACAAAATTTACCGGTAAATTTTCAACTTCCAAATCTGCATATTTTTCAGTTTCTGCTAAATCATTGAGTCCCAGGTATTCAGAATCCCAAGTTCCTGTTGCAAGCATACTGGTTCCGCCAGGTATATAAAATGGAGTGATTACTTCTTGAGTAGTTTCGTCAACCCAGCCAAAAAGATAAAGAGGTGGCACTTCGGTTTCATACATGCCTTCCATCATGGCAAGCTTAGTTGGCTGCTCCTCATATACTATGACCGCCGACTCATGAGCAGTGATCATCATGACACACGTGGCAACAGCGGCAACACTTACTCCTATCTTCATGGTTTTTATAGCAAACTCTTCATGTTGTTTTTTGATCATATAATAGGCAGCTACCGACATAGCCACAAAAGCACCAACGATAAGAAGTGCAACAACCGTATGTGAGTACCGCGGAAGAAGTGACGGATTGAACGCAGCGGCCAAAAAGTCAGTGACAAGCGCTCGTGACCCGTCTGCTGAGAGCTCTGCTCCTGCAGGAGTTTGCATCCATGAGTTCGCAATCAAAATCCACAGAGCACTTAAACAAGAACCTAACCAAACCAACCAAGCTGACACGAGGTAAAACTTTCGAGAAACACGAGCGCGACCAAACAATAAAACCCCTAAAAAAACTGACTCTAAGAAAAAAGCAAAAAGAGCTTCTGCTGCAAGAGGCGCTCCAAAAATATCTCCAACAAAACGTGAATAGTCTGCCCAGTTTGTACCAAAGGAAAACTCCATAGTGATACCGGTAGCCACACCCACCACAAATGTTGTGGTAAAAATCTTGACCCAAAACTTGCTAGCAGCTGCGTCTTGCACAGTACGCGAACGGTAGTAGCGGGTCTCGTTGATAGCAAGGATAAGACCTATGCCAATTGACAGTGGTACGAATATAAAGTGATACGCAACCGTACAGGCAAACTGCAAACGTGCTAGGAGTACGGGATCTGCTAAAAAGTCCATACTTACCACCCTCTTTCGTTGTCCCTCATGCTAAGCGAATTTTTGCTATAGCACCTAATGTCACTATGTTAGCATCATATGAAGCCATCTTTGCATAAAACTTTATTTAGGTAGCAAATTTTAGGTTTAAGAATCTCCTTGTTAAAGGTTAATTTCTTGATCAAAATTTAAGAGTTGACGATATTTTTCACTAGAATCTTTGAGGTCATTGTGGTGCCCATCTAGTGAAATTTTCCCTGATTCAAGAAAAATAACTCTGTCAAACAATGAAGCTCCGGCAAGGTGATGAGTAATCATAATGATGGTTTTATCGCTGAGGGCATCGAGAAGCGTCATAAGAAGCATTTGCTCGGTTTCGGGATCTAAGCCAGTGCAAGGCTCGTCAAGAATAACCACTGGGACATCTTGTAGGAGAACTCGCGCCAGAGCAAGACGATGACACTCGCCCCCCGAAAAACAAGTTCCTCCCTCTTGCACCACCGTGTGTAAACCTTGCGGCAAGCGTTCAACTAACGGCGTGAGCCCTACTCTATTAAGTACTGAAGCAACCTCTTCTTCCGTAGCATCTGTTCGCGCAATTCGTACATTTTCTAAAAGCGTTCGATTAAAAAGATACGTGCTTTGCTGGATTACGCCGATATAAGATGAGATCGCATGGTGAAGCGCGCTTGGTTGAATTCCACCTAATAATACTTTCCCTGATTGAGGCGTAATGTCACCATGCAAAAGAGCGGCGAGTGTACTTTTTCCCACCCCACTTCGCCCTAGCAGCATAACTTTTTGTTTTTGCGGAATTGTAAGACTAAAATCGTCGTAGAGAGAATTTTCAGCTAATGGATAGGCATAAGTAACTTTGTTGAAAGCAATATCATAATGAAATGGCAGCCCTTCTGTGGCAATATTGACTTCTTCTCCATCGGACAACTGATTAAGTCTTTCAAGGGAATCGCGGTGTGAAATTACATCTGTTGCGGCATACGAAAGAGAAAGAAAGGCATCAAAAAGCGGAAAGAACCCTAATGTAAATGCAGCTATCCAATCCGCAACAGGGCTTTCGATCCCACCAAACCGCAAGGCTGCCCAAACAAGCAAGACTAATATGCATAATCCTAAAAGAAGTTGATTGAGGGCATCGCGCGTTCTTGCAAAAGATTGTTCACTTGTTTCGAGTTCGCGCATTGAGTCCTCTATCGCGCGATAACGCGCAATGTAATCTTTGCTACGGCCAGAAAATATCCAGTCAGAAACCCCTAGTATATTATCGGTCGTTTCTGTATAAAGCTTAGCTTTAAGGATTTTTAAACGTTTGCGTTTAGGGGTAAGATACAGCAGTGAAATCATAGGGATCACGAAGGCAATTGCAGTAACCAATATAAACAAAGCAGCTAAAAGAGCCCACGAGAAAAATCCTGCAAAAACAAGGAGAGCAAACCACAGCAACCAGCCAGTCGCTAAAGGTAAAACGGTTCTCAAATAGAGATTTTGTAAATGCCCGATGTCATCAGTAAGCAAACCGACAATGTCTCCCGCTTGATGAGATTTCGTTGTATAAGTAGTCCTTTTCTCAACTGCCTTAAAGAGTTTCAAGCGTAATTCAGAAGTCATGCGCAAGACCCAGTCGTGGCTAAAGAGTCGTTCGAAGTACGCGAGAATAGGTTTTCCTATTCCAAAAACCCTCACGAACATAAGAGGTATATTAAGTATCAGGATACTCTCGGGCAAAGCAGCAGCGCTACTGATTAAATAACCTGAGGTAAACATAAGCCCAGCAGCAAACAAAAATGAAAGAAATCCGAGCAGTAAGGCTGAGCTAAGTACCTTAATATTTTTCTTAAAAAAAGGGAGAACCCAGCGGTCTGATTCACTTAGATTAATATAGTCAGATATCTTTATTTTCATAAGTTCGCACCTTTATTACTTGTAGCAAGACTAGCAACTGGGCAACCCTTTTTTAACAAAGCTTCAGGAGTTCCTTCTTTGAACAGTTTTCCCTCCTGAAGAACGAGAACATAATCCATTTCACTCATCCAGTGCAAGCGATGAGTTGCGAAAAAAATCAAGCGATCCTTGAAAAGAGGAAGCATTCGATTTTTCAACTCCCACTCAGTTTCGATGTCAAGATGAGCTGTAGGCTCATCAAAAAGAAGTATGCGGCGATTTGGATCAATGAGCACGCGAGCGAGTGCTATACGTTGCGCCTGTCCCCCTGAAAGAGTTCGACCACCTTCGCCTATTACAGTATCAATACCATGAGGAAGTTGCTTTACCAAAGAATCAAGTCCTATAAGACTTACTGCATGACATACTTCTTCTTCAGTTGCATCAGGTCGGTAAAATGAGATGTTTTCTCTTAGAGTTCCATGAAAAAGATACGGATTTTGTGGAAGATATCCTATTTGCTTGTGCCACTCTTGCTCACAAAGCGAAAAATATTCTTTATTGTTGATAAAAAAGCTCCCCTGTTGAGGCGGGGAAAATCCCGCAAGCGTGTTTATTAGCGTGCTTTTCCCCGACCCACTTTTTCCAACGATGCCAATACAGCGCGCGCCCGAAACAGAGAAAGAAATGTTCGTCAAAATTTCATGATCTAGACCTGCAACAGTCAAATTGCAAACCCTTACCTTTGTTTGTGGGCTCCAAGCAAGCTCACTCTCCACCCATAGTTTGTCCGTGGCGCGAGTAGGGACAGCTTGTTTTCTGCTTAAAATTTCTTGACGACTTTGCGCGCGCTCAAGGTCCTTCATTATTCTCAACGCAGTTCTACCTTCTAAAGAAGCATGATAATCTGAGGCGTATTCACGAATAGGCTTGAAGTACTCTGGGATAAGAATTAAAACGGATAACGCAGGCAAGAATGCTAACGAAGTATCAATGAGTCTAAATCCCATCATGATGGCAACTGCAGCGATGGAGCCTGTTGCTAAAAGGTCTAAAGCGGCACTAGAAAGCATCGCAATACGGAGAGTTTTCATCGTTGCCTGACGGAAATTTTCGCTTACTTCATAAATTTGCCTGCCAAAGTTTTTACTTATGCCGAAAAATTTCAACGTATCAATCCCACGCAGACCATCCATAAAAGTATTAGACAGACGTTGAAAGGTTGCGTACTGCCGCGATGCTTCCGTTTTAGCACGGTAGCCAAGAATAATCATGTACAAAACAATGAAAGGATACGCCAGAAGCGCTATAACACCAGAGACCCAATCAAGCAGCCAAATAGTAACAAGTAAAACGAGAGGGACAACAAGTAAGTTTATTATCTTTGGCACTATGACCTTGATGTACTTCTCTACGCTGTCAACACCTTCCATAATCAGGGTTATAAGGTTGCCGGTACCTATAGTTTGAAAAAATTCTATGCCCCGATGAAATGTCATCTTCAGTATATCTTCACGCAAAGAAAGAGCAGTTGATCGGGCGAACTTCTCGACTCCGGCATCCTTTATAGAAGTTGTTATAATCTTTAAAACAAAAGATACCAGGAAGAGAACTATAGCCAAGAGCTGCTGCTCTAAAAGCTCACCGCGCCAAAGACTTTCTATAACACTTGCTAAACTAAGTGCTTGAACAACTGTTAAAAAAGCAATAACAAAGGTTAGTACGATCAATAAGATTACTTGTTTTTGAATACCAGGTAGAGAGAAGATTTCATGATCGATAAAGCCATCAGACTCTATCGTGTGCTTGTTTTCTGATTCTCTCTCGTTATTCACAAACACCCTCTCTCAATTTTTAGCCTGTTTTTAGAGTGTAGCACTCGCACGAGACCTCTTCAAGTAAACAGGACAAGCGTGCTATTATGCAAGCTCAGATGCCTTTCATCTGCAATCCGTGTACATAGTATATTCCTGATTTTTCTTAGCATACGGCAAGCTACTGTGAGTGATATAATCTGCGCCGCATCAATATCGAACCAAGAGTGGAGTATAGCATGGCTCGCATAATAATAAAATTACCCGGTATTGCTCTCTGCACTATAATCGCTGTTCCTTGTTGGTTTTTGGGACAATCTTTTCCTGTTATTGGAGGCCCAGTATTTGCTATTCTTGCCGGCATGGCAATTGCTCTTATAGCAAAAAAACCCTTGAGAGATAAAACACAAGATGGCATTTCCTTCACGGCAAAAAAGGTACTCCAATGTGCTGTGGTACTCTTGGGATTTGGATTGAACCTTGTTCAAATTGCTGAAGTCGGCGCAATGTCGCTACCCATCATCGTCTCTACCATAACAGTTGCTCTTCTCGTTGCTTACCTACTGTATAAAATTCTACGAATCAAGCCAGACACAGCAACGCTCATCGGAGTCGGATCTTCCATATGTGGTGGCAGCGCTATTGCTGCAACTGCACCGGTTATTAAAGCCAAAGATGAAGATGTTGCACAAGCAATTTCAGTAATCTTTTTATTCAATGTTATAGCTGCTCTTGTTTTTCCGTCTCTCGGAACAGCGCTCGGCATGTCAAACGAAGGATTTGGCCTATTTGCTGGCACGGCAGTGAATGACACCTCATCAGTAACTGCTGCAGCTGCGGCCTGGGACGGCATGCATGCGGATTCAAATTCGCTCGATATTGCAACCATTGTCAAACTGACCCGGACGCTTGCGATAATTCCCATCACACTTATACTCGCAATCTGGATAAGCAAGCAAGAAAAATCTGATGCAGCTGCTCGAAGTATTGCGCCCGCGGTCTCCGACAAAGACGAATCAAAGAAGTCTGGCTTTAGTATTCGTAAGACCTTTCCCCTGTTTATTCTTCTATTTTTACTAGCATCAGTCATCACCACTCTTGCAACACTTATAAGCATTCCTCCGTCTATCTTTACTCCCTTAAAAGAGCTCTCGAAATTCTTTATTATCATGGCAATGGCTGCAATTGGTCTTAACACTAACGTTGTTAAACTGATTACCTCAGGTGGTAAACCTATTTTGATGGGATTTTGTTGTTGGGTCGCAATAACTATCACAACGCTCGGTATGCAATACGCTTTAGGTTTGTGGTAAGAGCACTACTCCGTGAAACCCCACATACGTACTTCAGGCTCTAAAAGAACCTCAGAGGTTTCGTAAACATGTGCTTGTATGTCCTTAATAATTTGACGAACATCAGCTGCCGAGGCGTTTTCAGCATTAACAACAAAACCACAGTGTTTTGATGAGACCTGTGCGCCTCCTACTCTATATCCCCTGAGACCTGCGTCCTCAATAAGCTTGCCCGCATAATAACCTTCCGGACGTTTAAAGGTAGAGCCTGCGCTTGGCATTTCAAGCGGCTGTTTTTCTTTGCGACGAGAAGCAAGGTCATCCATGTATTCCTGAATTTTCGCCTGTTCAGAAAAGCGTAAAGAGAGGCTCACTGAAATCACAACATAGCCCGCTTTATCCATCATAGAATGACGATAACCCCAATTCGCATCAGCAGCATCTATCTTCACAAGCTCTCCCTGCGGCGTTACGCAAGTGAGGGAACGTGCTACGTCGCAAAATTCACCACCGTAAGCTCCCGCATTCATAATTGCCGCCCCACCAACGGTACCAGGAATTCCTGCAGCAAATTCATAGCCAGAAAGTCCGTGCTCCATTGCGTAATGAGCTACTTTACTATTAGAAGCACCTGCTTGTGCGACAATGTAACATGCTTGCTTTTCTGGATGATTACCCCCATTTATGGAATGACTTTCTTCACGATACACCTGAGAAAAGTTATCCGCAAGTTTCATCACCACACCCCGCAAACCCGCGTCGCTTACCAACAAATCACTCCCTAAGCCTATGATATGCAACGGGGTGTCCGATTCGCGACATAACTGCAAACATGTCACTATTTCTTCTACGGTTTGCGGCATTATGAGACAGTCAGCCAATCCTCCTATTTTAAAAGTTGTATGTCGCATCATGGGTTCATTAAAGATAACCTGCTCATCTCCGAGTACCTTACATAAATTTTTAAAGAGCATTAACTCCGTCATTATTTCTCACCTTCCGTAATTTTGCGTATGATACGTTCACCTAAATCTATAAGTTCCTGGCGACCATGCATACCTGTTTTTGCATAAATGCGACGTAGATGTGTATCCACCGTGCTTTTTGTAATAAAAAGCTCTGCGGCAATTCTCTCCCCTGTGCGTCCGCGTAATGCCAAGGGAAGAACCTCAGATTCTCTTTTTGATAACCCGAACTCCTGAACAATTTTTTTGCAAGCATCGTCAAATCGGTCCGCATTACTAACGATTACCGAGAGAGCTCGAAAGTCTCTTTCTGTAAACAGAAACAAGAAAGCATACAGGGCTGCGAGACCCGCCGCTGCAACAATGACCGAAGCCGCTTGCCCAACAGGGTCAACACTTTCGATGACATTACCCAAAAGAATGCCAATCATTTGTCCTAGATATAAGCGAGCAAAGCCACGTGAGCACGAGCGAGCTGGGTCTTGACCGGTCAATTTTGCCGTTAGTAAAAAAAGTGATGTTAATACGTAGGTAAGACCGAGGTATCCCACAAAAGTAATTGATTCACCGGGTATGTTGTACGAACCCAAGATTGGTACGAAAAAAAAACCCGCCATCATGATCAAGATAGATAAACGATACACGCTATCGAGCGGACCCGATTCTTCAGTTGTTTCTTCAGACGAAAATCCACTTGAAAGAAGCTGAAGCGATCCGAGAGAAAAAAGTGCCAAAAGTAGCATGATTGCCCAAAAAGAAGGAGTGGCTTCCATTCCAGGGTTTGACATATAGGTACTCATAAAGCCAGCAGTTAGTCCAAACACTGTTGTACCCGCAACTATCTTGCGCGACAGACGCGTAGTCTCAGCGTGCTCCTCGCGATTGACAAAGAGATCACCAAACGTAAGTCCGGTGTGCGTTTCACTATTTTTTTGGGCTGGTATAACAGTTTTATTGCTAAAAGGTTCTAAATTTACAAGAAGAAAGACACTTAAAATAGGCAAGAAACTAAAGAGTAGCGTAGCCTGGGAGATAGGAATAAGCACGACGCAAAGCGAAAAAACTGCGGCAACGGCCCCCGCAATAAAAACCTCTGCTACAAAAAGTTCCGATGGTCTGCTTCCTAAAGCTCGCCCCCACGCCGCTATCAGAAAACCAACAGGTGTTCCAATAATGAGTGATTCAAGCACTACGCCAATAGTTTGAGGATTTAGAATAAACGACAGCGACGACCCAAGAACGAGAAGACAAACATAAGCCCACAGTAAGGGGCGCGACAAGAGAGAGTCTCGCGCTCTTGAGGAGGTTGCAAGCATAAGCATAAATGCTAGTTGAATAAATAGAAGGATAAGAAAAAGATTGACGCGCTCAAAGACCACCGTATTAATAACTAGGGCACGATTCTCACCGAGAAACAGAACAGAAAACAGGAAGGCTTGTAGACTCGCAAAACCACATACCGTTTGCAAAGAGCTAGCATGTTTAATTTTATCCATCTGCAAAGAAAACTGCACTACCTCTCCTTTATTACATAGTTACTTTGTTCATCATAACAGGTAGAAATTCTTATATGTCTCAAGGTAATCAGTTCTCGTTAATTCATCATGACTCAACATGCTTCACAAGTACAATGTGTACAAACAAGCGTAACGCCCACAGCACAAATGCGGTGGGCGTTACGGGCGCGAAGGAGGGAAGTCGTCGCGCCAAAATAGCGGATAGGTATTGAAATTAAGCGTCTTGTGAAGTAGCCTTTTTTGCTCTCACGGTACGTTTTTTAGGCTCAGCAACCTCTTCTTCAGCGGCAACAACGACATCTTCTTCGTCTTCTGTCTCAGGTTCGCTTTTGTCCCCACCCATTCCTTCGCGCAGACTTTTTACCGTTTTTCCAAGCGAAGAACCAAGTTTTGGAAGATTCTTGGGTCCAAAAATTAATAAAACTACTACAAGAATAATAACTAGCTCTGGTACACCTAAACCTAAAATTTTCATTGCGCGTGCGCCTCCTCAGAAACCTTTACTCTTTGTATCGCTTTTAACTAATGGCGATACACTTACCGTGGCCTTACTATTACTCAGAATAGTTAGCTTGGCTATCATGCAAAGCGATGATTTTATAAGTATTCTAAAAATTCTTATGTCATGCAGATTAGGTATAGAATATGTTCTACCAGCTCAACGCACAGACATAATAGAGAAGAAGGATTTATGGCTAAGTGCATTCACAAAGTATTTTCGCCTGTTCATAACATATTCAAGACCAAGTTTTAATTGTACGCATGCGTTGTTGAGAGGGATGAATCTATAAGATCTTTTCGAAAGCCACACGCTCTGGCGCACCATCGATATTACCCAAAAGAATAATACCGCACGCGTGATACCCATGTTTCTTCAGAAGCTTACGCATAGGAATATTGTCTGCATGAGTATCAATGCGAATGCTCTCACAACCATAACTCCTAACTATTTCCTCAGCGCTGTTAAACAAAAACGAACCTACACCGCTTCCTCTATAAGCAGTCGCAGCAGCTATCCGGTGTATCGCTGCGTAGTGAGGATTAGTTGAGTCGCTTGTAGTCAACCAGGCGCCGCGTTCAATATGGTCATAACCTTTGTCTCCTGTAAAAGAAATCATTTGAGTAGCGATAATAGTATTACTATCATCAAGAACCACATAGGATTCGTCCCGCTTGCAGTCTTGCTCAAAAAGCTCTCTTTGAGGATAGTCGTACTGCCACTGATCAACCCCTAAGGCTGTCAAAGACAATCTAGCTTCAGAAACGATTTCCATGATTCGATTAAGGTCTATCGGTTGAGTTTTGCGTAATTTCATGAGATTATTTCCTCTCTAAAATACGGAAGTACTTAGGGTGTATGCTTTCGACTAGCACCGGTAACCAGCAAAACCATGGCAATAATCAAAAAACACCCTGCTAAATCATAGGGTCCTACGCTTGTTCCAAGCCAGATGGCAGATATAACCATAGCTGACACAGGTTCTACGCACCCCACCATACCGGCTTTCATAGGACCGGCATCCTTTATCCCCTGCAGATAGAATAAATAGGCAGAAAAAGTTCCTACGAGAACCATCGCGACCATCACACCTAGTAATGAAACATTAATCTCTACGGGAAGCGTCCAAGGCTGAACAAATGCAGTACTCACCGAGCCTCCGATTAACATAGCAAGCCCCGTAACAATAAAACTCCCCCATTTTTCAAGTACTTTACCAGGTATGAGCGTATAGCAAGCAAGCGCAAAAGCAGATACCACACCCCAAGCAAGACCTTCAAAAGGAATAGCAAGCGTACCGAAATCACCCTTAGTAGCAATAAGAACAGTTCCGGAAAGAGCTAAAATAACACCTATAAATTCCCGAAGGCTTGGCAATCTTTTTCCTCGTAGGCAAACATAGGCTAGAATAACAATTACGCCAAGTCGTTCTAATACGGTTCCCGTACCTGCATTGGTGTATGAAATACAAGATAGGTAGCTGACTTGAGTTAACAATACTCCAAAGAGCGCAAAAGCGATAATTCGCAAGATGGATCTTTTGTCACGAAATACCGCAATAAGTTTCTCTCTTTCGCGTACAAAACAGACAGCTAAAAATATAAAAGCTGCCATAAGTAGGCGAACGCACGTTACCCAGGCAACAGGAACGCCCATCTCGCTTGTTAACAACTGAGCGCACGTACCAGAAAATCCCCAACAGATTCCACCCACCGCAGCGCATATAATCCCTCTTAAAACATGTGTGGGCGCAGCATTTTCTAATTGAGTTTGCACTTGAATATCACAATTCGTTGTCATCAAAAATTCGCTTTAAAAAATGTCCTGTATAACTTTCCTCAACAAGAGCCACTTTTTCTGGTGTACCGCTTGCCACAATGGTTCCCCCTTTATCTCCACCCTCTGGACCTAAATCAATAATATGGTCAGCAGATTTTATAATATCAAGGTTATGCTCAACCGCCAATACAGTATTTCCTGCGTCTACTAGACGCTGCAAAACAACTAGCAATTGACGAACGTCTTCAAAATGCAAACCTGTAGTAGGTTCATCCAAAATGTAGAACGTCTTACCCGTCTGTCTGCGCTGCAACTCACTGGAGAGCTTAACGCGCTGAGCCTCTCCGCCTGAAAGAGTAGTAGCAGGTTGACCTAAGCGAATATACCCCAATCCTACATCGTATAGCGTCTGCAACTTGCGTTTAATAGCGGGAATATTTTCGAAAAACTTTAAAGCATCTTCTACGGTCATATCTAACACATCAGCAATGTTTTTCCCTCGATAAGTAATCTGCAACGTCTCACGGTTATAACGGGTACCTCCACAAACTTCACAGGCAACATAAATATCTGGCAGGAAGTGCATTTCAATTTTTATCTGACCATCACCCTTACATGCCTCACAGCGACCACCCGCAACATTAAAACTGAAACGTCCAGGACTATATCCGCGCGCTTTAGAATCTTGCGTTGAGGCAAACAGTGAACGAATGTCATCCCATAGCCCTACATAGGTAGCAGGGTTTGAACGAGGTGTGCGACCAATGGGGCTTTGGTCGATATTTATAACTTTGTCAACATTTTCGATACCAGTAATTTTACGATATGATCCCGTGCGTCTATGTGCATGATTGACACGGTTGGCCAACGCCGGAGCCAACGTATCGGTAATGAGAGAACTTTTTCCCGACCCCGACACTCCCGTAACTACACTAAGCGTACCAAGAGGTACTGAAAAATTCACATTCTTTAAATTATTAGCCTTTGCACCAAGCAGTTCTAGTGCACCGCGATTTGGTTTTCTGCGCTCTTGTGGTATCTCTATAGCACGTCTTCCGCTCAAATAATCTGCCGTTAGAGACCCCTGTGTATTGGCAACTTCCTCTGGCGTACCAGCGGCTACAACAAAGCCACCATGTTCTCCAGCTCCTGGACCCATATCTACCACATAATCTGCATGGCGTATGGTATCTTCGTCATGCTCTACCACAACTACGGTGTTTCCTAAATCACGCAAATGCTCTAGCGTTCCGATGAGACGCTCATTATCGCGTTGATGTAGTCCGATTGAAGGCTCGTCTAAGATATAAAGCACTCCCATCAGTCCTGCCCCTATTTGGGTAGCAAGTCTAATACGCTGTGCTTCACCTCCCGACAACGTTGCAGTAGCTCGATCAAGAGTGAGATAATCAAGACCTACATCAACCAAAAATCGTAGCCGTGCCCTAATTTCTTTAACAATGGGCTCTGCAATGTGAATGTTTTGACCTTGAAATTTTAATGCTTCAAAATACGAGAGAGAATCTATCGCGCTCATTTCAGTTACATCGTGAATTGACTTGTCTTCAACTCTTACTGCAAGAATGGTTGGCTTTAGACGTTTTCCTTTACAGGTAGGGCAAGCAATGTTTGCAAAATATACAGAAAGCTTGTCTCGCTGAGCATCAGTTTTCGCTTCTTGATAACGTCGCTGAACAGCTTCGAGCGCACCTTCCCATTCAATAAACCAGTACGTTTCTCGACCGTCAACGGTAACGTAGTCTACGCGAATCTTTTCTGCACCCATACCGTAAAGGAGAGCATCCTGTGCTCTTTTTGGCATATCTTCCCAAGACGTAGATTCATCTACGCCAACGTGACGAGCAACCGCCCGTAAAACTTGCGGATAATAGTTTCCCGACTTAAAGGGAGCAATAACACCTTCTTCGAGATTAAGAGAGGGGTCAGGCACCACGAGAGACGCATCAACCTCATCACGACTACCAATTCCAAGGCAATCCGGACATGCTCCATAAGGTGCATTAAAAGAAAAGTCGCGTGGCTGCAATTCATCCATTGAGTGACCGTGCTCAGGACATGCAAGCGCTAAAGAGAAAACGTGCTCACCTTCAGCAAGACCGCCTCTTGCTCCACTTGAAGTACTGCTGACATCACTTAGCGGTTTACCCTCTTCGCTAAGAATTTGTACAAGCACTCGCCCTTCCGCTAATTTCGTTGCCAGCTCAACCGCTTCTGCGATTCGACTAACCGAACTAGATTTCAATTGGACACGATCCACTACCACATCAATAAAGTGTTTAATTTTTTTGTTTAGGGTACGCGCTTCCCCGTCAAGTTTAACAATCTCACCATCTATCCTCACGCGCGTAAAGCCCTCTTTTTGTAAGTCAGTAAAGAGCTTGGTAAACTCACCTTTTCGCCCAGAAACAACCGGAGCCATAATGATTGCTTTTGATTCAGGCGATAGCGCTAAAATTTCGTCAGTTACTTGATCCGTAGTTTGCTTCCTAATTACACATCCGCATTCCGGACAATGTGGTACCCCAACACGAGCAAACAATAGACGCAGATAGTCATATATCTCAGTAGTTGTTCCTACTGTTGAACGTGGATTTTTACTTGTTGTTTTTTGGTCAATTGATACTGCGGGAGACAGTCCGTCTATGCTGTCTAAATCAGGTTTAGACATTTGACCCAAAAACATTCGAGCATAACTCGAAAGGCTTTCTACATAACGACGTTGGCCTTCGGCATACATAGTATCAAAGGCCAAGCTTGACTTACCCGAACCCGAAAGACCAGTAAGAACCACCAACTGATCACGCGGAATGTTTAAGTCAATATTCTTTAAATTGTGTTCCCTAGCGCCTTTTATTACAATAGATTCCTGACCCATATATATTCACTCCTCACTTGGTGAAAGAAGACGGTATTTACACAGCGCCATATTGTAACCCACAAGAACAAATAAAATTACAAATACATTTGTTCGCTATACCCCAATCAAGATTTTCTCATATATTGGCATGAATTTACGAAAAAGATGCTTTTAAGCGCGCGGATGTGATTGTGCGTGAACTGATTTCAAACGATTTATGCTGACGTGGGTATATATTTGCGTCGTTGATAGACTTACGTGACCGAGCATTTCTTGTACGCTTCGCAAATCAGCTCCTCCATTAAGTAAATCTGTGGCAAACGTATGACGCATTACGTGTGGAGAAAGCGTCTCATCAAGCCCAGCAGAGCGCAGAGCCTCTTTAAACATTTTCCTCATTGCATCTGCGCCCATAGCATTTCCGCGGGTTGAAATAAATACATGGTTGCATGATTTTTCTTTAAGAAGGTGAGGACGACCTACAAGCATATAAGTGCGCAAGGAAGAGAGTGCGAGACTGTGCAGGGGAATTATTCGCTCTTTAGAGCCTTTGCCAAAAACCTTTACCTGGCCAACCTCGAAGTCTACATTCGAAACAAGCAGACCTGATGCTTCTGAGATACGAGCACCGCACGCGTAAAGAAACTCTAATAAAGCCTGATTGCGCATATCGGTATCAGATTGCTCGCGTGGGTTTCCTTGAGCATCCCGCTTCCCATAAACCGTCAACAACTTAACCATGTCGGTTGTCCTTATTACAGAAGGAAGAGTTTTTGCTGTTTTTGGCCCTTGAAGTATGCAAGCGGGATCTGAAGATATCTCACCAATGATAAACAACCATGAGTAAAAACTCTTAAGTGCGCTTAAGCGTCGGTTAATAGTTGTACGAGCGTAGTGAGCCTTGTCGAGCTCGCTCAAATACAACCGTAATTGTTTGTGTGTTGCTTTAAGTGGCGCAATGTTGTTACGGGAGGACCAGCGTACGAAATCAAGTAGGTCAATCTGATATGCGCGTAAGGTATGACTCGAAGCATTTCTTTCGTATTTCATCGCATCACAAAACGCAGTGACAAGCCTATGGTCTTGCTTTTCGTAGTCGTCTAAATCTCCAGGGGAGTTCTTTCCTGAATCCAATTGTTTCATGAATGAAATCTATCCTACTTCTGCTATATTAAAGAGCAAGAACGCAAATTCTCAACGTACTCAAAAAGCGCTTGCTCACCTCTTTGAGCATAAGAAGCGTATCGCTCCTTTTTGTTGCGAATTGGCTTTTCAAGCGGTTCAAAAATTCCGAAATTTACATGCATTGGTTGATAGTTTTTTGTCTCAGGGTTAGTTGCATATGCCATAAGCGAACCGAAAGCGGTAGTTTTTGAAAGACGAGGCGCTTCGACCTTTTTGAGACAAGCAGCTATTGATAAGGATGCGTGCAGTCCCGAGCGAATTGCCTCACAATATCCTTCAGTTCCCGTTAGTTGTCCCGCCATAAAAATGGGAATGGGCAACGCTTGAGCATGCTGGGTAATCAGACGCAAAGACTCGTTAAGCATTTGAGGAGCGTTTATAAAAGTGTTACGATGCATAACACCGTATCGCGCAAATTCAGCGTTTTCAAGACCCGGAATCATCCGAAATACTCGTTTTTGTTCAGAAAAAGTAAGGTTGGTTTGAAAACCAACAAGATTAAAACTCTGAGACGCATCATCCTCTGCTCTTAATTGCAAAGCAGCCCAAGGTCGTCTCTGCGTACGCGGATCCGTTAGTCCAACTGGTTTTAACGTGCCAAATCGTGGAGCATCATGCCCTTTTCGAGCGATTTCTTCAATCGGCTGACACGCTTGGAATAAGTCGCCCGTTTCAAAATCTTTCTTTATAACCCGCTCAGCATTAATCAACTCTTCGATAAATTCATCGTATTCAGGACGTGAAAAAGGTGCATTTAGATAATCACCCTGTCCTTCTGATGAATCCTCATACCGACTTTGCCTAAACAGCTTTTCAAAATTAAGAGAATCAGCCATAACTATAGGAGCGGCTGCATCGAAAAATGCTAAATTATTACTACCAGTAAGCTTCATTATATCCTGCGCCATTGCGTTAGAAGTCAGAGGACCGGTAGCAACTAAAAGCGCCTGACACTCGTCGAGATGATCATCGAGTGACACTGCTTCCTTCTTTACAAACTCAATGCAAGAATGACCTTCAATACGTTTCGTAATATCTCGAGAAAATGCATCTCTGTTTACAGCGAGAGCCCCTCCTGCCGCAACTGAATTACGCTGCGCAGCTTCATATAAACATGAACCGAGAACTTTAAGTTCTTTTTTTAGCATACCCGCTGCGCTTTCGACCTTAGTGCTTTTGAGTGAATTCGAACACACCAGCTCAGCACAATCCCCCGTTTTATGTACAGGAGTGGTACTTGTTGGTCTCATTTCTATGAGTTTTACATTCATGCCACGATTGGCTAATTGGAGCGCAGCCTCTGATCCTGCAAGACCCGCTCCGAGTATAGTTACCTGTTTTATATTCATAGGAGACAGGATACCGCAGAATTTTGTTTTCGATAAGTGTTAATTTACATTTTCTCTACTTAACCACGGGGCCCCATTTTCCATCGCTGTGTCGAGCGAAATATCCAAGCAATTCTCCTTTAACTAATCGCTCCATTAGCAATTGAGGAGAAAGGTTGTCTCCTTCAACCTGTAACGCAAGAGTATGGATTGCTTCTAGATCCATAGCTTCAGCCTGCAATGCTGCAATAAGAAAATCATGTTTGAAGGCTGCTTCTTCTTGAGGTGAGTCTTGCACGTTTCTTAAGGCTCCAAATAGAGAAAACAACACCCCTTCAAAGGACTCATCGTCAACAATAGGAATGGCACCTTGCGACAACAGTCTATTGGCACCTTGCGATGTCTTTGCCGTTATTGCACCTGGCACAACCAAAACATCTCTATTCGCACTCAAAGCTTCGTCTGCCGTTGAAAACGTACCCGAAGGTAATCCCGCCTCGACTATTAAGGTTGCTCGCGCGAGGCCGGCAATGAGTCTATTGCGCGCTCTAAATCGATACGGCAAAGGAGGGGCGTTCCATTCCCATTCAGACACAACAGCTCCCCCTTTACACACGATTTCCTGAAAAAGAGGTTCGTGATCAGCTGGATATAGCTTGTCACATCCTCCACCCAGAAAAGCAACAGTAATACCACCTGCATCAAGAACTGCTCGATGAGCAGCTGCGTCACATCCGTAGGCGCCGCCCGAAATTACAACAATCCCTTTTTCAGCAGCAATACGAGCAAATCGCTTTGCACAGCCTCGTCCGTAAGGCGTTGATTTACGCGCACCTACTATAGCAATACCTTCTTGCAAAGCCGCAGGGTCTCCCACGCAGAAAAGTTTTTCGGGGGGATTTTGAATGTCGCGGAGCACTTGAGGAAATTCTTCGTCTTTCTGAGTTATTTCCCAGGCATTTCCACGTAAGGTTTTTAGGGATCTCTGTATATCTGAATCAAGAAGTTTTCTTACTAAACTTATATCTGAACTCATGAATCTCCTTGCCTCAATCTATACCCTATGGCTTCACAGATATGATGTTTTTCTACCCGCTGCTTTTCTTCCATATCAGCTATCGTTCGCGCAAGGGAGAGGGTTCTTATGATACCTCTCCCACTCATGTGGCACTGATGCGCTAGCTGCTCAATAAGCTTTTCAGTATGCACGTTTAATTCGCACGATTTAACCAAAGTCTCAGAGCTTCCGCTCTGAGCTTCACCGGCTTTACTCGTTCTCCATGAAGCATACTCTCGCGCTTTCAATACACCTTCACGTAGGCTTTCAGAACTTGTTCCACACCCCGTAGCAAGCACTTCTGAGGGAGGTATTCTTTTTACATCCACGTGTATATCAATCCTATCCATAACCGGCCCTCCAATTTTTGACTGATAGGAGCGGATTTGCTGCTGTGTACAAGTGCATTGTTGCTCTTTGTCCCCATAGTAGCCACATGGACAAGGATTCGAAGCAGCTATTAGCATAAAATTTGCGGGAAAGATTATTGTTCCCTCGGCACGTGTGATGGTTACACTTCCGAGTTCTAACGGCTGCCGGATTCCCTGCAAAACAGAGGGAGTAAATTCCGTCAGTTCATCAAGAAAAAGAATCCCTCTATGCGCAAGTGAAATCTCACCAGGACGAATAGGCGTCCCCCCTCCTACTAATCCTGGCATAGTTGCGCTGTGATGAGGTTTTCTAAACGGTCTTATCTTAGATAATAGTTTTTCTAAACCCTCTCCAGCAACAGAATGTATGACAGCAGCCTCTAATACTTCATCCCGTGTTAGCAAGGGAAGTATAGAAGGCATTCGCGAAGCCAACATGGTCTTCCCTGAACCAGGCGGTCCCATCATGAGAACACCATGTCCACCAGCAGCTGCAATTTGAAGAGCCCGCTTTGCCATACTATGACCCGCAATATCTCTAAAATCAAGTACGTCGGTATGAGACTCTTTAAGGGTTTGCTTCAAAAGAGGCAAAGGTAACGTTCTTAAATCAGATAAACTACGTATTTCTCGTTGTTCCACACCCTCAATAGCCATCAAGCCATCGGAATAAGCGCAGACCACTCCATACCCTAAACTGCGTGCGCATAAGACTTGAGGCAAAAGGCCAGCAACTGGTCGCACTTTTCCCTCTAACGATAATTCACCCACGAGAAGTAGTCCATCAACCACGCGTGGATCAATTTGTCCAGTAGCACACAGAATTCCAGCCGCAATAGGTAGATCAAAACCTGTTCCTGTTTTACGCAAAGTACCTGGCGCCAAATTTACTATTACTTTACTTGCTGGCATTGTAAAACCACAAGAACGTAGAGCTGCCTTGACTCGTTCTCGAGACTCTTGAACCGAGGCATCGGCCATTCCCACTATCGCAAATCCAGGAATTCCATTTGAAACGCCTACTTCTACATCTACCGGAACAGCTTCAACACCAAATACTGTTGCAGCTTTTAGAATACATCGTCCTTTCATCGCGCTCACGCGGAAAATGCATTAATATGATGGCGAATAAGTGCTCGATCTGGAGCAATAACCAACACTGAAACAATATCAAAACGTACTGGCACATCTAAAACGTCATAATCTTGCAAAAACATTGCTGCTATTTTTTCGTAACGATCCCGCTTCTTAGCATTTACCGCTTCAGAAGGCATTCCCTTTTCGCACCCTGTTCTTGTTTTTACCTCAATAAAGACGAGTGAGTCTTCATCTTGCGCAATGATATCCGCCTCACCAGCTAAACAAGTCCAGTTACGTTCAAGAATTTCGTAGCCTCGTTTGAAGAGAAATCTTGTTGCTGCCTCTTCACCACAGCGCCCTAATTCAAGGTTTTTCTTACCAATCGTTTTTGGAGTTGATTTCCTTGCCTTAAAGTCTTTATCAGTTCCTTTTTCGTTCGAAATGTGATCTTGCTTTAGCTCATTAATTTTTCTTTTACTCATTAAGATACCTTTCTCAATTCAAAATCGTTAACCGGGCAACCATCATAACGAGTGAATCTGAGAGGGATATGTCACAAACCTAGCGTGATTCAATACAAAACTTGCACGTTTCTGTATCGGTTCCACTATAGCTCTAGTAGGGTTCTTGCACTTATCTATACTGAATCTAAAATCAAAGTGCTGTGAAACTAAACTTTTCAACAAAAAAAGCATGCTGCTTCTCAAAGATTTGCAGGGAGCCCTCTTTGAGTAAATAAGCAAATCGCCTGCTAATGATAAATTACATATGAGCGCATCGCATCTAACCAACCCCGACCTCTGTTGAATGTTTAAAAGGTGCTAGACTAAAAACTCGATACAGCACAGACTAAAAAAGTGTTGGCTGAACAAAAGCACTACAAAATGAGGATCGATGAATGGGTGTTAGGCCAAACTCTTTAATTGCGGCAATATGCACAGAGCTTGCATATCCCTTATTGTTTTCAAAATAATATTCCGGATACAGGTGAGCATAATCTTGCATTAATCCATCTCGCTCAACCTTAGCAATAATTGATGCCGCTGCGATAGAGGCGCATTTACTATCGCCTTTTATGACATTGATTTCACGCTTGTCTATTCGAAGAGGATTCCCATCTAAAAGGACTGCGTCAGGCACTAGGCCTTTTGTTTCTATAATCGAGAGCGCATGCCGAAAAGCCCACAACAAACATGTTGCCATACCACGTGAATCGATTTGCTCAGGCTCCACGTGTACGACTGACCAAGCAAGCGCATGCCTCTTGATTTCTCGAGATAAAGTCTCCCTCATGATATGAGATAGCTGTTTTGAATCATTAAGACCCTCTAGATGTAATTGACGAGGCAGAATAACAGCACCTACTGTTAATGGACCTGCCAGAGGTCCTCGACCAACTTCATCTAAGCCAACAATAATACCATTCCCTCTGTCACCCGCTAAATCGAACTCGTAATCATAAAGTTCTTTTATACGTAAAGCCTCCTGGGCTTCATTCTCTAATCGACGCCTGGCAACCTCTAACGCAAGGTGGACTCCCTTTCGTGTATCGGCACACAAAGAGCGCTCAAGAACTGCAAATTCTTCCTTATTAGCCTGCTGAAGCAGTTGTTTTATTTCCTGAACCGTCTGTCCCATTTAGACTTCTATCTCTCAATTAATCTCTTGGTAAACGCGTTAAAATATAACAAAGCCCCTTACCTGTTGAGTAAGGGGCTTTGACCTGTGTAATTAATATCCTAGCGGAAGGCTTTTTCTTTAATTTTTGCAGCCTTACCAACCTTCTTACGTAGGTAATAAAGTTTAGCGCGGCGAACGTCACCCTTGCGTACTACTTCTATACGCTCAATTTTTGGAGAATGTACAGGGAAGGTACGCTCTACACCGATGGTGAAGCTAATTTTGCGCACAGTAAATGTTTCGCGATTTGATCCGCCTTGACGACGAATGACATCGCCTTGGAAAACCTGAACACGTTCACGGCTACCTTCAACAATGCGATAGTGAACTTTCACGTTGTCGCCTACGTTGAATTCGGGCACGTCTTGTTTAATCTGCTGTTGTTCTATTGCACGAATGATATCCATGATTGTTCCTTCTTATATATTTATTAAACGCATATGTACTGTCTTATAAAGACACGATTTGATAGTATACCCCCCAATTAAGAACTACGCAAGAGGTTTTTTGACCATTTTTCGAAGACGAAAGCCAATATTCCCGACTAGCTAAAAGGAACAAATGCCACCAAACCACAGCTTAAATAACTCAAGCCCCTTTATTTCACTTAGCCCTACACTACTTTACCGCTACAAATAAGTCAGGAGAGCATAAATCGCTACACCTACCACTCCACTAATAAGTAGCGACTGAGTCTTCCATGCTACTACGGCAACAAAAACAGCTGAAACAAGAGGAGCGCCAGCAGGCCAAAACCCTGCATCAAACATACCCGGCGTAAATAAATCATTGGCAACTAATGCAGCAAAAGCTGCCGGAGGTATAAAGCTTAACGCACGTTCAATATTCTCGGGCAGCGTTTTTCCTTTTAAAGCAAATAACGGCACAACGCGACAAACGAGCATAACAATTGCACAGCTTGCAAAAACGATAAAAAAATCTCCCCAACTCATGGCTTCCATTATGAATTTCCCTCAAATCTTGAATAAACAAGAGCTGCTAAAACACCCACTATAGCCCCGAGCAAAATAGCGGGTCCGGATAAACCAATGACCTTACATACGATAACACCAAGAATCGCAAATCCAGACGCTACCAAGTTGCCACGTGACGCTTTCTGAGTTACCAGAAGGCAAATAAAAATTGAAGTCATTGCAAAGGCTGCGATCGCCAAAGGAATTCCAATAGCATCGCCTATCAAAACACCCACAACATTAGAAAAAGCCCATGAAGTCTGAGAAAACAAATTCACCATAGTAGCCCGCGAAACAGACCAGCTTCCTTCTTCAAATTTCTTAACATTAACGCCGTAACTCTCATCCGTCACCGTCGCAGCAAACAAAAAAGAGAGTCGCTTCTTTACTCCCTTACAAGTTGGAGCAAAAGCAGCCGAATAGAGCATTTGCCTCGTGTTTACCAAAGACACACTTGCAATAATCGAAAAAAGTGGAGAGCCAGCTAACCACATGTTAGCAATCATAAATTGCCCTGCACCAGAATAAAATAGCATCGAAAGCATGAAAACTTGTGCTGCATTAAGTCCAATTGAGTCGCTTAGAATCCCACATGGTATCCCAATGGCTATATAACCAAGCATTATAGGCAAAGCTGCTTGAAACGACTGTTGTATGTAAGCCCGTGAAACCATAGGCACCGATTATACAAGCTTTACCCTTATAAGCAAGCTACTTTTTTGGTTAAATATTTTAGAAATAAATTGGTGTTGCGGAGATTTAAAAAATTGAGGCTACGCAAGATACGCGCAGCCTCAAAACAATTACTCTACCCCGTCTTGTGTACGAATAAGCTTACGTTTAATCTTTCCGCCTATAGTTTTAGGGAGTTCATCGACAAACTCTACTATGCGAGGATATTTATACGGAGCTGTCGTGTTCTTTACGTGGTCTTGTAGTTCGCGAATCAGTTCATCGCTCGGCTCCCACCCTTTCGCAAGAACTACCGTAGCCTTTACGACGAGTCCCCGTATGGGATCAGGAGCAGCTGTAACAGCACTTTCAATAACCGCATCGTGCTCTACTAAGGCACTTTCAACCTCAAAAGGCCCAATACGATAGCCTGAACATTTGATTACGTCATCGTCACGCCCCACGAAAAAGAAATACCCATCAGAATCACGCCAAGCCATGTCATGCAGATTATAGTATTCTCCGCCCACAGATTCGCGCGTACGCTCGTCGTCTTGGTAATAACCAACAAACAAACCAGGTGGATAAGCCTCTCTCAGGCGCGTTAAGCAAATCGCTCCCTCTTCCCCATCAGGTACTTCAACACCACATTCACCCAAAAGTTTAACATTGAGTAAAGGGGAAGGCTTTCCCATAGATCCCGGGCGTGGATCAACCCAAGGAAAAGTTGCAAGCAACACTGGTCCTTCGCTTTGCCCGAACCCTTCGCGAATACGATGACCGGTTAAACGTTCCCATGCAAGCGTTACCTCAGCATTTAGCGGCTCGCCAGCAGTGGCAAACGTTTCAACACTAGATAAATCATACGCAGCAACATCTTCTTGCAGCATAAAGCGATACATGGTGGGCGGTACGCAAAACGTAGTAAGTTTATAGTCTTGAATTTTTTGCAGGAGCTTCGTCGGAACAAAGGAATCCATATCGTAAGCAAATACCGTTGCGCCAGCAATCCACTGACCGTAGATTTTTCCCCACCCAAATTTTGCCCAGCCGCTATCAGTAACGCTCATATGAAGCTTGTTTTCTTGCACTTGTTGCCAGTATTTTGCTGTCAGGATATGCCCGAGCGGATGCGCAAAATTATGGCAGACTGCTTTCGCAAGTCCCGTAGTTCCTGAAGTGAAATAAATCAGCATGATGTCTTTACTGGTGACTCCACGCTCCCCTGTTGGGCGCTCAAATGTATCTGATTCACCTTCCATCAGCGAGGCAAAAGAAATCCATCCTTCACGATCACCGGCCACGATAATACGTGATTGAATTGAAGGCAACTCTTCCATGGCAAGTTCCATTTGTTCGCATACATAAGAATCATCAAAACATACCACAGCCTTTACGTTTGCACTTTGAGCCCGATAGACGATGTCCTTTTTTGTAAGCTGAAGCGATGCAGGGATGATAGTAGCGCCAAGCTTGCAGAGTGCAGTTGCACAAATCCAGTATTCCCAGCGACGGCGAACAACAACCATCACCACGTCACCTTTACCAATCCCTCGCTGTGAAAAACCATTAGCTGCTTGATTAGAAAGAAGTGCAATATCTGAAAAGGTAAACACGCGTTCCTCGCCCGCATCATTACACCACACAAGAGCGCGCTTTTCAGGCTCTACACGTGCCCATTCGTCAACAACATCAAAACCGAAATTAAAAACATCAGGTACTTCGATCTGAAAATTCTTATAAAAATCCTCGTAGGAATCGAATTCGATACGCGGGCAATACTTCTTTAAGACATGATCCACGGATAATCTCCCTTACCTGTACGATTTGAAAACACTAACTACTAAAACACTTTATTCTGAGCCCGTAAGAACTCTCAATTATTCAGCGATAATAGTAACGAACTTGGCCGGCTTGTCGCCTACACAACGCTGGCCATGGGGATGCTCGGGATTAAAGTAGATACTGTCTCCCGCCTGTAATTCAAACTCTCTATCCTCCCAAGTAATAAGCATTGAGCCTTCTAAAACTAAATTGAACTCTTGGCCTGAGTGCGTAACCAATTTGGCTGGCTCATCGCTTGGGTCAAGCACGACCAATAAAGGCTGCATAATTTTACCCGCATAACGCCAAGCCAAGTCCTCAAAATGGTAGCCCGGGTAGCGATCAATTTCGCGACCTTCACCCTTTTTTACTACTTGATATGTGTTAAGTTTAGCCGCTGTTCCGGTTAAAATCTCGGTTAACTCGACACCAAACCTATGAGCCATGTGATAAATTGCCGAAATGGGTACATCTGCACCCGTCTCTTCCCAACGTTGATACGTTTCTAGAGATACATCTAAATCTCGAGCTAAGTCCTCGCATGAAACATCACAAGCCTCGCGAAGTCCTTTAATCCGTAAACCAATCTCTTCCATCTCAGCGTTCATTACTAACCTCCTATGCGTTCATGCCTAGTTGTAATGCAGTAAAATTACCAGAAAGTAGAGCTTCTTTTCTTGGGGGAACACATTTTCTCATTGCAGCTTCAAGGGTCTCTTTTGTACAGAATTTTGTCTCAGCAAAAAACTTACCTACGAGCAACACATTACTCAAACCCTTGCAGCCATTTTCTTCAGCAAGCTGGGTTGCAGGCACTTCATGAATAGTCACTCCTTCAACCGCTGAGACATTCTTCACTAAAGAGGAGTCCACGATAATCATCCCGCCAGGTGCAACCATGCTCACAAACTTGTCAAATGATGGCTGATTCATGGCAATAAGCACATCGGGAGCGGTAACTAAAGGACTGCCAATAGGATCATCGGCTAAACAAATACTGCAATTTGCTGTGCCGCCACGCATTTCTGGACCATAGGAAGGAAGCCATGAAACTTCTCGATCTTCTAAGAGGCCAGCCGTCACAATAAGCTTACCAGCAAACAGCACACCTTGCCCGCCAAAGCCAGCTAGAATCGCATTAGTAGAGTAGCTCATGCCTTATCACCTTCTGTCAAAGAATTTGCAATGGGGGAAACGCTAGCACGCTTCATAGCAGCTTCGGCTGCAGTAGCGAATCCTTCAGCAACCACATCTTTGTAAACACCGAGAGGATAATATGGGAGCATGTTTTCTCTCATCCATGAAAATGAATCTTGAGGAGTCATTCCCCAATTAGTAGGACATGTTGAAATAACCTCAATAAGTGAATAACCGACGCCGTCCACCTGATTTTTAAATGCACGCTTAATAGCCTTTTTTGCTTTGCGTACATTTTTAGGACTGTCTACCGTTACGCGTTCGAGATACGCTACACCATCAAGAGAGCTCAGGAGTTCGCACATCCGAATAGGAAAACCAGCAGACGAAGTATCGCGTCCGTAAGGTGAAGTTTGCGTTACTTGATTCGGTAGACTGGTTGGAGCCATTTGTCCACCTGTCATACCATAAATAGCATTATTTATAAAGATAACCGTAATATGCTCGCCACGAGTTGCAGCATGAATTGTTTCGGCCATACCAATTGAAGCTAAATCGCCGTCGCCTTGGTAAGTAAAAACAACGCTATCGGGCACAACGCGCTTAACACCAGTAGCAACTGCAGGAGCGCGTCCATGAGCGGCCTCAATCATATCGCAACCGAAAAAGTCTGTAATAGTAACCGCACAACCAACCGGTGCAACACCGACTGCCCTTCCCTCGACGTCTAATTCGTCAAGAGATTCCGCAACTAAACGATTAACAATACCGTGTGTACAGCCAGGGCAAAAGTTTGTTACCACAGGCAAAAGTGCATGAGGGCGTTCGAAAACCACTTTTTCCTCTTTGGTCATCTATTCACCAACCTTTTCGTTTAGTTCAACAATTTTAGCAAGTACTTCCGCAGGTGTTGGTATAACGCCCCCCACGCGTCCATAAAATTCAACCGGAACACGACCGCATGACGCAAGGCGAATATCATCAACCATTTGACCCATGTTCATTTCTACTGAAAGGAACATTTTTGCGGAATCAACGACACGTTCTATTGCCTCTGTAGGAAAAGGCCATAACGTAATGGGACGAATAAGACCCGCTTTAATTCCCTGCTCACGCGCACTCACAACGGCACTACGAACGATACGCGATGAGGCCCCAAAAGCAAACAGAACAATATCAGCGTCCTCGACCATAAATAAATCAGCGCGCTGCTCATTTTGCTTAATTATTTCATATCGTTCATAGCGCTCTATATTCGAGCGCTCCAAATCCTCTGCCTGCAAGTGCAGGGAATTAGTAATGTTATTTTTTCGTTCATGTTTATGTCCATCAGTAGCCCAAGGCTTAGGTTCAAGTTTTCCTTTAGGCTCCGGCATCACGACAGGTTCCATCATTTGACCCAACATGCCGTCAACTAACAGCATAACGGGAATGCGATATTCATCCGCCTTATCGAAAGCATCGTAGGCACAATCCGCCATTTCTTGTACTGTTGAAGGAGCGTAAACCAAAACTTGAAAGTCTCCATGCCCTGTTGCGCGCGTAGCCTGCCAATAGTCAGACTGAGAAGGCTGAATACCTCCAAGGCCTGGACCTCCTCGTTGCACATTAACAATAACGGCAGGCAAATCGCAACCTGCAATATAAGAGATTCCTTCAGCTTTTAGCGATATTCCCGGCGACGACGAAGATGTCATAACGCGGGCACCAGCTGAAGAGGCTCCGTACACCATGTTAATAGCAGCAACTTCACTTTCTGCCTGCAAATATGTGCCGCCAACTTTTGGCATAAGCTTAGACATGTAAGCTGCAAGCTCCGTTTGTGGCGTAATAGGGTAGCCGAAGAAATGACGACACCCTGCACGTAGAGCACCTTCGGCCATGGCCTCATTGCCCTTCATTAGAACTTTTTCTGCCATATTTACCTCACTACCGTAATTGCTACATCCGGACACATGAGCGCACATGATGCGCATCCTGTACATTTCGTTTCATCAATAAGTCGCGCAGGATGATACCCCTTTGCTGTAATCTTATTATTATCGAGTTCAATAATTCCGACAGGACACACCTCAATACAAAGAGAGCAGCCTTTACAGAATTGATCCTCTACCTCTATTCTTGCCATCTAAAACCTTCCTCGCCTGAGCGTTATTCCCAAGGATTGCGAACATATATTTGCACACAGTAACCTGCTTGTTTAGTGCCATCATCAAAAAAGCAACCAGTATTTGAAGTTGCCATTTCCTCAAAGAGGTCATACGGAATCGTCGTAAATAATAGTGGCAACCCTACACTGTCTGCTACTTGACGAGCAAAAGGGATAGATTCAGCTATAACCTGATAGGTTGTTTCAGCTTTCAAATGCGTATTATTTACTATTGAAGTAGCACAGAGATGAGATTTTTGCTGAATCTCATCTAACACCTGCCTCACTTCATCAACAGATTGCGTTAAATTACGACTCCTGTTCATTACGTACCACATTTCATATGAATCTGCTTGTATAAGACTTGCAAAACGACCCAAAGCAGTAACACCCACATCATCGCCACCCGCATCGATGACAAGAAGACGCGACATTCTTGTGCGTGAACCCTGTTTACACACTTCCTCTCTGTGCCTACCTACAGACAAATTTTGAGAAATAGTATCCAAAGCCACCACAACTTGGCTCTCTGAATCTCTCTCATCGTAAGAATCGGATGAACACTCGCGCGCCCACTTTACTGCATGCTCAATACGTCCAGACAGACTAGGATTCTCAAGAGTGCTTCCCGCGAACAAGGGAGCGATGAGGTCTATCCCATGATCTTCGAGAAGCTCCTGATAATCACTTGAACGAAAGTAGGGGTTTACGACATCCAAGTCAGCCAAGACAACCTCAGCACCTTCTGCAGCTGCGTTTAACGCAACATTGAGTGCCAAGTTGGTTTTCCCTACTCCGTAGTGACCCGATATTATTAAGACAGAGGACGAGGGCGTCACTTTTTCATACTTCACGCACGTTCATCCGTCTCTACAGTGTCACGCTCGTCATTCTCTCGAATTGCTACGCGTCGGATTTTCCCGTTTACCGTTTTTGGCAACGCCTCAACATACTCAATAATACGAGGATACTTATAGGGGGCTGTTTGCGTTTTTACCCACGTCTGCAACTCACGCGTAAGCGCATCACTTGCAGTAAACCCTGACGCAAGAACAATGGTCGCTTTAACTGCCTTACCACGAATTTCATCGGGAACACCCGTAACAGCGCACTCGCGAACCGCTTCATGCTCTAGCAAAACGCTTTCAATTTCAAAAGGCCCTATGCGATAACCGCTCGATTTAATCACGTCGTCATTTCGCCCAACGTACCAATAAAAACCATCTTCATCGCACCAGGCTGTATCTCCTGTGTGATACCAGCCGTCATGCATAGCTGCGAGTGTTTTTTCAGGATTTCGATAGTATTCAAGCATGATTCCCGGTGCTTTTGAAGAAATATCAATACAGATTTCACCAGTCTCACCAGGCGAGCAAACACTTCCATCTTCACGTAAGATTTCAACATGATAGAGCGGCACCGGCTTACCCATTGAGCCAGGATGAGGATGCGAACCCGTTAGATTAGCAATTGAAAGTGGTGTCTCGGTTTGCCCAAAGCCCTCAAAAATAGTAAGTCCCGTATGCTCTTTCCAAAAATCAAATAAATCTGGATTAAGCGCCTCACCTGCAGTTGTTGAATAAACCAATGAAGACAGGTCAAATTCATCAATCTTCTCTGCCATCATCATGCGATACATTGTGGGAGGACAACACAGCGTCGTTATTTGATACTTACTTATGAGAGTAAGTATGTCGGAAGGCTTGAAACGGTCAAAGTCATAAGTGAAAACACCAGCTTCCATGAGCCATTGTCCATAGTACTTACCCCAAACAGCCTTTCCCCAGCCCGTATCAGCAATAGCTAAATGCAAGCCGTCAGGAACAACATTGTGCCAGTGTTTTGCTGTAATTAGATGCGAGATAGCATATTCAGAATCATGAAGAACCATCTTGGGATTACCAGACGTACCTGAAGAAAAATACATCAACATAGGATCCAACGCAGATGTTTCCACGCGGGAGAACTCAGCGGAAGAATTGCGCACACCCGTATTAAAATCTAACCAACCTTCTCTTAGGGCAGGTGCAGCACAAATTCCTTGCACGCCTGAAAGCGCCGAGCCAACAAGTTCACCTTCAGGAAGAATTATGTTACCCTTCTCATCTTCAGGTGACAAACCCCCTCCCGCACCATTAACAAGCATTTTAATCTGTAGCGAAGGACAAGAAGCTTCTACAGCGTCAGTTACCTCTGCAATATCACCAAGAGAAGTAGCAATCATAGCTTTAATAGAAGCACCATTGATACGATATTCTAAGTCGTGCTCTTTGAGCATAAAGGTTGCAGGAACCATAACAGCTCCCAATTTAGCAAGAGCAACTGCTACAAACCAAAACTGATAGTGGCGGCGTAAAATCACCATGACATAGTCACCACGACCAATACCTGCATTCGATAAATAGTTCGCTGTTTTATCTGACCAA
This sequence comes from uncultured Eggerthella sp., assembly GCA_964369725.1. Taxonomy (GTDB): domain Bacteria; phylum Actinomycetota; class Coriobacteriia; order Coriobacteriales; family Eggerthellaceae; genus Paraeggerthella. Next base: position 54,199 of record CAYJGC010000002.1, on the reverse strand, counting down.
TATTTCATATCTTCAAAAGTAAAGGTATGTTCCTCCCCTTCAGGGTTGCACCACACCATTGCTCGGCGACTAGGGTCATTACTAGCAATATCATCAACAACATCGTAGGCAAAATTGAAATCAGAGGGGCAATTCACAGAAAAGTCAGTCAATATTCCCTGTTCATCATATTCCTCAGAAATGTATCGTAAATTTATATCTCTCATAAAAACTCTCTTTCAAAACAGCTGCTATCTAAAGGTCAAATTGTAAGGTAATGGATTATTTCTCACTGAGAAAAGAGGTGATATGTTCGCAAGTTATCTTAGAATCCTATTTCTAACCCCACTTAAAACACGTGCTTTCTCTTGTTCAGTCTAAGACTTCTCGCTGCCTCATTTAGGGCTTCAAAACTATTGCCAAAAACGTGCAAGGCTCATCACCTATGGCAACCATACCATGACCACGTCCAGAGTCATACATGAGCAAGTCTCCCGCTTCTAGTTCTTCAACATGATCCTCGTAAGCAAAACGCAACCGTCCTGAAATAATGAAATCTATCTCTTGACCTTCATGATAAGAAAGGTGAATAGGTTTATCTTGTTCCTCAGGAAGGCAAGGAGCGCTCACCATAAAAGGTTCAGCCAGTTTTCCCTTTAAATGGGGGGCTTTATGTAGATATTCAAAGCCTGCACGGCGTTTTATGGAAAGACCCTCTGAAACACGCGTTAAAGAATATCCCGACAAATGCGGGTTTTCACCAGTAAGCAACTCAATAACATCAACACCTAAGCGTTCCGCACATTTATACAAAAATGTGAACGATAAATCCTGCTCTCCTGATTCCTGCGCAGCATACTCAGCAACGCTTCGACCAGTTGTCTCGGCCATATCTTGCATAGTAATCTCTAGGTCTTCACGTAACGCCTGAATTCGCTTCGCTACTTCCTTAATGTTTGGCTCCATACTAAAGACCCCTTTTCGCCTCTGGACGCCTTCAGACCTTGAAAGCATCACGCTCTACAATCCGCTATAGTTTAAAACAATATCCCCGTTTCAACCCAAAGAAACGATTAAATAACCGAGAATTAATACCGACGGCAGCAACGACACACGAATGCTTGAAATGAGCGGATATCGACAGCTTTTCAAAGAGAATATTACTGAAATTAAGATAGACATGTAAAAGTATCTCTCTGGGAAGCAAACGTCTTACACCATCACAAGCACACGCCATTTTAAGCGCATAAATACAGCGAAGACCCCTTAACCACAATGAGGTCTTCGCTAAATCTAAATTACGAGCTGTAATTGTACAAAATTAGTTAAACCGTACAAACCCTTTTTCACCGCGATGATAGGTCTTTACAAATCTAATGGTTTTCTCTTTAGCATCCATTACCACACACTCAGTAATAATGGATCCATCTACCTTGCGTACGCCCTCTAGCATTTCTCCACTCGTTACACCGCACGCAACAAATGCAGCCTCATCAGAGCTTACTAACATATCCATGGTTAGAACGCCATCAAGATCTATGTCGGTCATTTTTTCCGCACGCGCACGTTTTTCTACTCCGTCAACGTCCTGATCAAAACGAAGACGACCTTCAAAAACACCACCAATAGCTTTTAGCCCCGCACAAGCAAGCACGCCTTCAGGTGCCCCGCCCGAACCCATGTATAAATGAATTCCTGTTCCTGGAACTGCCGTAGCAATTGCTCCAAAAACGTCACCATCTTCAATTAAGCGAATACGAGCACCCGTTTCTCGAACCGCGGCAATCAATTCGCGATGACGATCGCGGTCAAGAATGCAGACATTGATTTCTGAAACTGGCTTACCCATAGCCTCTGCGACAGCCAATACATTTTGCTGTGGTGTTGCGTCAATGCTAATTTTGCCAACACAGGAAGGACCTGCAGCAATTTTTTCCATATAGGTATCAGGAGCAAAAAGCAACGATCCTCGTGGTGCAACAGCGATAGTTGTCAAAGAGTTAGGTCGATTATAGGCACATAAATTTGTACCTTCAAGCGGATCAACAGCAATATCAAGCTCTTCTCCACCAAGACCCAATTCTTCACCGATATAGAGCATAGGAGCTTCGTCGCGCTCTCCTTCACCAATAACAATCCGACCAGAAAATTGAATTTTGTTAAAAGCATCACGCATGGCTTCCGTTGCCGCTTCATCAGCAGCATCTTTGTTGCCGCGCCCATTCCACTCAGCTGATGCAATAGCTGCCTTTTCTGCTACTGAAAGAATTTCCATTAGTCGCGCTGGTTGCATTCCTCTTCCTTTCGTTTGGCAAGCTTAATTATTATTACCCATGTAATAGATATGCCTGATATTCTCGATTTTAACATGTTACAAGGTGCGGACGAAGCGTACGAGAAAATGTGCGTCCGGGGATTCGGTAACGAGCTTAGTTGCGAGGCAAGACTTTCCTAACACAGGCAACAATTGGTAGGCTTTTCCTTCTTCGCTTTTTAAAAAAGCAAGAGCAACTCCGGTATTCTCTTCATGAGCAACAGTACAGGTTGCATACGCAAGCACACCTCCAAGAGCAACGTGCTGCGCAGCTGATTTAAGCATAGCAAGCTGCGTTTGCGCAAAACCTACAAAGTCTTTACTCTGAATGCGCCAACGAATTTCTGGATGCCTACGCAACGTACCTAATCCCGAGCATGGGGCATCAATAAAGATAACATCAAAGTGAGTTTCCCCTACAACTTGATCAAGTTTACAGGCGTTACCCGTCAAAGCTTGTGAAACCTTCACTCCATAGCGGTCAACTCGCTCTTTAAGGAGTTTCGTTTTAAAATGATGATTGTCTAATGTTACGTAATTTTCTATCTGGGTGCCCCAAGTACGCTGCGATGCACTTTGAATTAGGATGGTTTTTGTAGCGCGACCAGCTCCAATTTCAAGAAAGGACATTGGTTGACTGTCGCTAAAAAGCGAGGTCGCTATCATCTGTGAAGACGCATCAGAGACAAGTATTTTACCTTGTGAAAATAATTGCTTTATTTGAGGCAGTAGTAGTGCTTTAGAATCTAAAATACGAAAGCACCCCGGAACTTGCTTATCGTGCAAAATGACGGGTGTAGCTATCTCATCTGCTGCTTCAAAAACAGACCTAACATTCTCGTCAGTTGTTTTAATTTCGTTTGAAGCCACATACAAAGGCGCTGGCTCATTAGAGGCTCTCATGAAGTCAAGCGTTTCAGCTACACCTAAATCGCTAACAAGCTTCTGTCCTAGCCAGCTCGGAAAAGCCTGTAAGCGAAACAGAGCTTCAATATCACTGCGAGGATCCCCAAACGGGAAAGAATTACGCAAATTAACAACTTTACGTAAAACTGAATTAGCCAACCCAGCAGCTTTGGGCGCAACCTGACGAACAAGCTCAACACCTTGATCTACTGCCGCATGAGAAGACTTACTCAAAAAAATAATCTCATACGTACTTATACGCATCGCATCGCGCACATTTGCTTTTATATCCGTTGGTTTATTTAGTGCTCGATTTAAAACCTCATCGAGAGTACCCTGAGAACTCACCACACCCAGAGCAAGTTTCGTTGCAAATGAACGTTCTTCTAATGGCAGATTCGACGAGTCTACCACCGTTGCAAGAATGTCTTGCGCATACGCATCTCTTTCGCGAACAGTACGAACGACCTCTAGTGCAGCGAGACGTGCAGGACTTGCTTTGGAGCGAGTCGCTTTCTCTTTTTGTAAAGAGCCCCGATATCCTGTTTGTTCGCTTTCAGTGTGGTCGTGGCTTCCCGCAGTAATACTAGATGACATCGCTGCTCGCTCTCCATACAAATTTTTCCGATTTAATACCCTGAATTCCCGCAGCAAATGACTTGGCATCCATAGACTGCTTACCGTCCGGCCTGAGACTGTCTATCTCAATAGCTGCATCTTTAAGAACGAGGAAGAGGCGTTTGTTTTTGTACACAACATCACCTGGCAAAGAATTTTCTAATACTTCTTGTGCTAACGCTACGTCAGGTACATTGATTTTAAGAACCGTTACAAAACGCTCAGCAACGACTAAACGTGAAGGATGAGCTTCACTTGAAGCCCTTACTTTCCGTTGAGCCATTATTGAAGAGTCATCCAAGCGTATATCCAACTCCCCTTTTTCAATTTTCTTAGCATAGGTTACTTGCGATTCATCCTGAATAGTCCACAATGCATGATCAGCTTCAAGATGGGCCAACGCTGTCAAAAGTGCACTTGCACCTAAATCTGCAAGCTCTTCAGTAAGCTCCTGAGTGCTTTTCTCTGCAATATCGGTAGCGCGATTTACACAATAATCACCAGTATCGAGTCCTGCTTCCATCTTCATAATACACACGCCAGCCATCGAATCACCTGCTAAAATAGCGCGCTCAATAGGTGCCGCACCGCGCCAACGAGGCAAAAGCGATGCGTGCACATTTAAGCAACCGTGCGAGGGTAGGTTTAGGATATTTTGCGGAAGAATTGCTCCATATGCTGCGACACAGAATACGTCCGCATTAAAAGCTGCAAGCTCTTCACAAACACTATCATCACATAAAGTTTTAGGTGTAAACACAGGGAGATTGTGCTTTTGCGCCATGAGCTTTACTGGTGACGGATCGAGTTTTTTTCCTCGAGCTCGAACCGCGTCAGGTCGTGTGTACACGGCCACCACTTCATGAAGATGTGTCAAGCTTTCTAAAACACAAGCTGCGAGATGAGGTGTTCCCATAAATACGATTCTCACGTTTTCACCCCTAAGAAGAAAGCGACGTTTGACCTGGTTTTGCTCCAGATTTTACTGCAATATCATAATCATGAAGGGCTTGAACACGCGCCAAAGGATCACACTTTTCAAGCATGGTCACCCCATCGAGATGATCTAACTCATGCTGTAAGCATCGTCCTAGTAACCCATCGCCCTCTATCTCCCACTCTTGACCTTCTAGATCGTAATACCTTACTTTTGCAAAAGGCGGCCGTGCTATGGGAACTTGAATACCCGGAACCGACAAACATCCTTCGCACTCTACGACAGGCTCACCTTGTGTCTCTACCAATACGGGATTTATCAACACCTCCGGGTTTTGCTCTTCCGAACCGCTACAATCGATCACAACTACGCGTTTTGCAACGCCAACTTGGGGAGCGGCTAATCCGCATCCATCATTACAATACATTGCTTTTATCATTTGCTTTGCTAAACGTTTTAAACTTTTATCCTTTAAATCGCAAGGATCACTCACCTGAGATAAAACGGGATGAGGAGACTGAACAATAGTAGTCATTCTGAACAACTTTCTATTAAAAATAAGGTGTGATGAGCACCTTTAGAACATTCCTCTCTCATTTTCCGGAAACTTTAAGTGCTTGTCTAGCAGATATCTAAAGCTACATAAATTAGAGGTGAACATGCGCAGTTTTTAAACGTGTTAAATCTTGTTGCATACCAGCCACCGCTTCAAAAATAATTTCATAGTCATCCGGTGAAATAGTTTCAGATTGTGCCATTTGAGATTTCAAAGTAGCTATCGCATCTTCCATATCCCCAATTCCAAGCTCCTCAACAAGAAATTTAGCTAATTTAGCAGGATCTTCAATCGCTTCTGTCATCCCTGCTGTAATTGAATTAATTGCCGCAGGAATAGACTGGCCAAGACAAGTGACAATTTGCGCAGGCTCCGCTGCGGGATTGTCTTCCAATACCGATAAAATTACCTCTGCAATATGTTCGTGAGCCTTTGTGTGCCAATTTGTCTGAAGCAAGGTGTCAGCATACTGTATACCCATTTCAGGATAGCGAATTACTAAGGTAAGCAGCTGTCGCTCAAAACGACGTCGGTTTTTTTCAGCCTGGGAAATCTGTGTCCTCTGTTGACGCTTCACTGGAAGTGAAGATACATGGTGAGAAACCCGTGTTGGCCCAGCATCATTTAAGTCCTCACCATTACGGGGAGCCTGCAACTTTTCTAGCTGAGTTAACACATCTTCTTCGCGAGCCCTACAGCGACTCGCTATTTGGATTGCATAATCACGCGCCAGAAGTGAATTCTTAATAGGGGCAAGTATCGACAATGTTTCACGCAGTGCAAGTGATCTACCTTCAGCTTTTGTTAAATCATACTGAGTAAGGCGCCGCTCAATACCGTAAGAAAGCAGGGGTTGTGCTTTATCGATAAGATCTTGCAAAGCAGCTCCATCGAATCGGGCGACATAATCGGCTGGATCCATATTGTCAGGAAGCATAACGGCACACAATTCTGTTTTGGTTCGACCTGCTTCAGGCGTCATACTTTCATCGATAAAAGCAAGCGCTCTATCCGCAGCCCGCTGACCTGCAGCATCGCCGTCAAACAGATACACAATACGGTGTTGAGCGTGCCTTGAAATCAAACGTATATGGCGCAAAGTAAGAGCTGTGCCTAACGTGGCAACGGTATTTTTAATTCCCGCTTCATGAAGAGCAATGACATCGGTGTATCCCTCAGTTACAACAGCAACACCGCTAGCCGCCATTGCAGATTTAGCCTTGTCAAGCCCATACAGAACTTGTGACTTATGAAATAAAGGGGTTTCTTGCGTGTTAAGATATTTTGGCTCCCCCTTGCCCACCACGCGACCACCAAACGCTATACAATCGCCCTGAGGATCAAAAATTGGAAACATAATACGATTGTAAAAACGGTCTCGTAGTTTTTGTCCTTTCCCAGCCACTGCCACATTTGCGCTCATCATCTCATCAGAAGTAAAACCTGCAGATGCAAGATGACGTACAAGGTTACCACGCCCCGGCGCGTATCCTAAATGCCACAATCTAGGCACCGATCCACCCAATTTACGTGTTGATAAATACTCGCGTGCCGCATTTGCTTCTGGCGAGGGATTACGCATAAGCTGAACATGGTAATAATCTGATGCAGCTTTACACACCTGTTTAAGGCGAAGTTTTGCATTCGAGGTTACCCTTCGCCCTCCACCTTCTTCAGACAATTCAATATGAGCGCGTTCTGCGAGACGGCGCACTGCTTCAGGAAAACTCAAATCTTCTGTTTTCATAATGAAACTAAAAACATCGCCACCCTCACCACATCCAAAACAATGCCAAAGCTGAAGATCAGTATCAATTCTGAGTGAAGGTGTTTTTTCATTATGCAAAGGACAGCAACACCAAAAATCACGTCCACGTTGCTTTACAGCAACTCGTTCTCCCATAACACTAAGAAGGTCGCTTGATGCACGTACTTTTTGGATATCATCCTCACTAAAACCAGCCATACAATACCCTTAGCGTCGCTTATTTTGCTTAGCTAAAATAACATTGACAAAAAATAGCATTGCCAAAGCAATAGTTGGACCAAGGTCACGGATACTTACTTCCCCACCCTCTGCGGTAGAAAAAGTCCAAATCAGCGTGGCTGCCATGGCTACAAAAGACAACACCGCAATTACCGCATAAATAGTTTCTCTATGTTTCAAAGGCTATCCTTCCGTAACAATTTCCTTATAGTATAACCTAAGGAAATCCTAGAATCACAAATCTTACTACGCAAAATTTCTTATAAGAAAACTTCCGCATATCGCGCTTACGCGCATGGAATGAGCTTATGCGCTACAATACTCGACAAAGAAATACACCTACACAGACACATGCACACTAAGGAAATCACATGCTAGACAATCATATTCCCTACTTAGAACTACATCCCGCGGTTGCATCTGAGATTATTACTAACCGAGTTTCAAATTGGAAGAATCCCTATTCCTTTTCAGACGATAATATTCAACGCCGTGATGAAAACATACATGACCAAGCAACACTAACGCGTCCAGCCTTTGCTCGCGATATTGAAAAGATTCTTAATGTGCCTGCCTACAATCGATATGCCGACAAAACGCAAGTCTTTTCTTTTGTAGAAAACGACGATATTTCTCGACGCGGCCTACATGTTCAACTCGTTAGCCGAATAGCCCGAGGAATCGGTTCGCTCCTTGGACTCAACGCTGAACTAATTGAAGCCATCGCGCTTGGCCACGATTTAGGTCATACTCCTTTTGGACACGCAGGCGAAAAATATTTAAACAAAAGCTACTTCAATCGTACAGGACGCTACTTCAACCACAACGTTCATTCAGTGCGCGTCCTCGACCAACTTTACCGCCGAAACATGAGCCTACAAACGCTCGACGGGGTTTTATGTCACAACGGCGAGTTTGCACAACAAAAGCTCCGTTTAGGGAATACCTCCACCTTCGCGAAACTCGATGAGCTGGTAGAAACATGCAATTCAGATCAAAAAGCAATCAAAATGCTCTGCCCCTCAACGCTTGAGGGTTGTGTAGTGCGCGTGAGTGACATGATTGCGTATATTGGAAAAGATCGCCAAGATGCTATTGACATGGGAGCAATCTCGTCATATTCCCCCTTTAAAAGCACCGTTATGGGAAAAAGTAATGCGCGCATCATACATAACCTTACGGTAGATATTGTCAACAATAGTTATGGCAAAAATTATATAGCTATGAGTGACCAAATATTTTCAGACCTTAAACAAGCAAAAGCACAAAACTACGAACTTATTTACGAACAAGAAGGCCTAACGGCTGAGCATGGCAATATAATTGAAGAAATGTTTGAAAATTTATATCAAAAGCTTCTTGATGATCTTCTCACCAACAACGAGAATTCTCCGATTTTTAAACACCATGTTTCAAATTTAGTTGCAAAATCGCGTACAATATCTACGCAGGAGTACCTTAAAACTGAGCCTAATCAAATAGTTGTTGACTATATTGCCTCAATGACAGACAGTTACTTCACCTCACTATACAAACATATATTTCCCGAGAAAAATATGAGCATTATTACTCGTAGTTACTGCGACGATCTTTTTAACTAGCCGAAACAATCTCTTAACGTATGAAAGGAATACCTATGAAATATATCATTGCATCAGATATCCATGGAAGCGCGCCAGCGGTAAGAAAGCTTATCTGTCGGATTGAAGCCGAAGCAGCTGATCGAATAATTTTATTAGGAGACATTCTCTATCACGGTCCTCGCAACGACTTACCTGAAGGGTACTCACCAAAAGAAGTCCTAGCACTACTTAATCCGCTTGCAGATAAAATTATCGCAGTTCGTGGAAACTGTGACTCTGAAGTTGACCAGATGGTTCTCAATTTCCCCTGCCTTGCAGACTATGGTCTTATTGAGTCTAACGACCATCTTTTATATCTAACGCACGGTCATATTGCAGGCAAAACAGTTGAAGATCCACCAGCTTTAAAACCAGGAAGTGCCTTTTTGTCAGGACACACCCACATAAAAACCCTCAGTAACCGCGACGGAGTTTTCTTTGTAAACCCAGGAAGTATTTCAATCCCTAAAGATGGAACTGCAAGCTATGCCACGTTTGATGGCACTTGGTTTACTCTCAAAACGTTAGAAGGCAAAGAACTTCAAAAAGGCACCTGGAACTAAGATACGCCTTCTCATGCTAGCTATTTGAGAGTTTGGACTCATCACCATCAAGAAAGGCTCGCCTGCGTTATTCAGGCGAGCCTTTTGATAATACTTCAATCTATTCTTTATACAGACTGAAACTTTAAGAGCACTTTAGCTCGATTGCTCCTGCTTGTCCGATTTATCAGGTACTAAAAAGATAAAGACTAGTAAGCTCAGAAGCAAAAAGAAGGGATAAAACATGAGGGGTATTATCTCAAAAGCAGATACTGCATGTCCCAATTCGGCGGCGGCAGCAATGGCAACCAACATCTGAGCACCGTAAGGTAAAAGACCCTGCATAACACAAGAAAATGTATCCAACAACGAAGCAGTTTTACGCTTAGAAATACCGTAGGTTTTCGCCATATCTGAAGCAATAGGATTTGCCATAACAATTGCGACTGTATTGTTAGCGGTTGCAATATCCATCGCACCAACTAATACACCAATACCAACTTGACCACCTTTTTTACTTTTAAAGACCCGTTTAATTCCGTTGAGTAACACCGCAAATCCACCGTATTCGCGTATAAGTGCACATATAGCACTAACCAAAATGGCAACCATCGTTGTTTCAAACATTCCTGCCGCACCTGAACCCATGCTCGCAAATAAATCTACTGGGGCGGTTGCGCCCGTGATAACCATAATGATTGAACCCGACAAGATACCCAATAACAAGACCACAAAAACATTGATTCCTATAATACCGCCAACCAAAACAATGATATAAGGTATCAACTGTACTAAGTCGTATTCAGGCGAAACCATACCCGTAATTCCAGAATTAAAGGACATGACTAAAAACACAATCAAAGCTACTATTGCTGCAGGCAGAGCAATTTTAAAGTTCTCCTTGAACTTATCTTGCATTTTACAGCCCTGCCCCTGACAAGAAGCTATCGTAGTATCTGAAATGAACGACAAATTATCCCCAAACATAGCTCCACTCATAACTGCGGCTATACATAAGGGCATACTAAAACCTGAGGCTACAGATACCGCCACAGCAATGGGAGTAATCAGCGTTATTGTTCCTACCGAAGTTCCCATAGACAAAGACACAAAGCAACTTACAACAAAAAGTACTACAACCGAATATTCGGCAGGAACAACTGAAAGCATGAAATATGCAACGCTTTCTGCACTGTCACGTCCCACTGTTCCAACGAAAACACCTGCTGCCATGAAAATCAAAATCATGGTAACAATAGTCTTGTCTCCTATTCCACGACCCATAAAGGTGAGTTTTTCATCAAATGAAAGTTTCCTGTTTTGGAGACAAGCCACAACCAAGGCAACAAGAAATACTACAACAATGGGAATACTATAAAAGCCCATCGGAATAGCCAAAACATACTCAAAAAGGACTCCCAACCCCAAATAAAGTACTAAAAAAACTCCTATAGGCAAGAGTGCCCATGCATTACCTTTTTTCATCACTACCCTTTCACAAGTTATTTCTTCACATCAAGAATTCTGTAGTCTGAGGATCTGAATTCAACTCAGAGAATATTAGTGGTTACCCTTGCAGTTATGGCTTACAAATATTCACTCTGTTTTCCTTAAACTACTTTCTATTTCGAACGTATAGTTTTTGCAAACCTTCCAGCAATAAGGTTTCGTTAACTGTCGCATCAAAATGAGAAAGTTGAGATAGTAACACAGCTTCTTCCCCAGTAAAAATAATTTTCGTAGTATAGCCTAATTCTTCCCAGATTAGTTTGACCAAACCCTCAATTCGTGCCATTTCACCAAAGACGATACCTGACTGCATGGCTTCACGGGTATTTTTCCCCAATACCGAATTAGGAGCTTTAACCTCAACCATAGCTAAACGAGCAGCTTCTTTATTAAGCGCTTGAGCGGAAAGATGCAGACCGGGAGCGATAATACCTCCAAGGAATACTCCCTGGCTATCTACGACTTCTAGATTCGTACTCGTCCCTAGATCAACTAACACAAAAGGTGCTTCATACTTTGCTAAAGCAGCAGTCAAGCCAGCGATTCTATCTGCACCAAGTTCTCCGGGGTCATTGTAGCGCATTTTAATTCCCGTTTTTAAACCAGGCCCGACCACTAAAGGACGGCTTTTTGTTACCGTATACAAAGCATGCTTCCATGCGTTGGTAAGAGTTGGCACAACACTCGCTACAATAGCACCATTGAGCACTACCTTTTCTTCAGTTGTTTTCAAAAATGAGCGTATGCAGCTTTGAGCCTCATCTGCTGTTATGCGATCTGGCGTAGTTACCGTCCAGCGAGCAATCAGACGCTCCTCAACAAATAATCCAAGATCAGTGAAAGAGTTTCCTACATCTGCCGCTAGCATTACCAAAGGCTGTTCTTTGCGTATATCAGTCACGAATAGTTGCCTTTCTTTTTAGTCTGACTACCAACAAAACTTCAATTTTGTTGAGATTTTCGATTATACTGTATCGGTCTCATAAGTAACCCGACTTCTCATTCTAGGAGAAGCGGATATACCAAAAGGAGCACGATGAACTCTATAAAGGGTCAACTTACGCTACGCGGAGTTTTAATTGGCTGTATTGGGTGCATTGTCATCACAGCTGCATCAACGTACACCGCTCTCAAAATGGGAGCGCTTCCTTGGCCTATCGTGTTTGCGGCAATCATTTCGTTTTTTTTCTTAAAAACTTTAGGACGCGGACAGGTTAGCCTCAATGAAGCAAATGTTACTCATACGATAATGTCAGCAGGCGCTATGGTAGCAGGAGGGCTAGCTTTCACCATTCCTGGAGCCTGGATGTTAGGCTACGCTCATGAAATTAGCCTTTTCGAAATGTTCGCAGTTGCTCTTTCGGGTGTTATTTTAGGGCTCATCTGCACAGCAGCGCTAAGAAATCATTTTATCAAAAAAGCAAAACTTGAGTATCCAATTGGTGAAGCTGCCGTGCAAACCCTGATAGCAGGTGAAACTGGTGGGAAAACAGGAGTTCAACTGTTTTTATCTATGGGTATCTCGGGGCTATACGCTGCGCTACGCGATTTTCTAGGAATTATCCCCACAATGCTATTGAGTAGCATCTCAATTCCAGGTGTTGCTTTTGGAATCTATAACTCACCTTTATTTTTGGCGGTAGGTTTTCTAGTCGGTACAACCGCAATGATAGTTTGGTTTGGTGGTGCCATTTTTGCAAATTTCGGGATTATTGTGTCGGGTACGCAGCTTGGATTGTGGAGCTTAGATTCCGCGCAAGGTATCGTTTCCAGTTTAGGCATGGGGGTAATGGTTGGCTCTGGGATCGGTGTCATTTTAAAAAATATCCTACCCGCACTATATAAAAAATTAAAACAAAACGGCGCTAGTGCCTCACAACTATCCACACGAAGGCCTTCTTTGAATACTGATTCTGCCAAAAACCCTAAAGCCCCGCAAAAGCATGACGCTTGGCGCAATCATATAACTGCAGGTTTTGCGGCCTGTGGTCTTGCGTCCGTTACTTTATTACTATGTTTTGGTCTTGATTTGGGTCCCATTCCAACACTTATGACCGTAGCTTTTGCGTGGATTGCGACCGCTATGAGCGCACAAAGCGTGGGTCAAACAGGCATAGATCCCATGGAAATATTTGGTCTTATTGTTTTACTAGCAGTCGCAGCCGTTTCCGACATTCCACACGTTCAATTATTTTTTGTAGCAGGGGTTGTAGCGGTTGCTTGCGGATTAGCGGGCGATGTAATGAATGACTTCTATGCAGGCAACACTCTTGGAACATCACCTAAAGCCCAATGGATAGGACAAGCTTTCGGCGGAACTTTAGGAGCGATTGTTGCGGTAGTAGTCATGGCTCTTTTACTTTCTGCCTATGGGTCTGAGTCTTTTGGACTTAATGGAACGTTTGTCTCAGCACAGGCATCAGTAGTTGCAACCATGATTTCTGGTATCCCCTCACCTGTTTCATTTGCAATTGGACTAGCTGGCGGCATTATTCTCTATTATCTTAGCTTCCCTGCCATGATGCTCGGACTAGGAATCTATTTACCCTTCTATATGTCGTTGTCTGCCTTCTTAGGTGTTTTGGCAAAATTCGTTTTTAGCTTTATTTGTAAACTAAAAAATAATAGTGCTTCCCCTAAAATCCTAGCAGAGAAGAAAAAAGATCAAGCTCATGCAGGACTCGTTGTTTCTAGTGGAGCTCTTGGAGGAGAATCAATAATAGGTGTGTTGGTTGCAATTGTTGCCGTATTAGCTGGACTTAGTACTTGACAGAAATATTTACTGGAGCTTTTTAGACAAATAACCCTATCTATAACCCATCGATACCTCTATAAGTCAGGTTGTTCAAGCGTCTATGCTTGTTCATACTCATAAGATGGCTTATAGGACACACGTTGTGTCCTATAAGCCATAAGATTCCCCTCGTGGCGTTTTACATGAACCTCTTTATAGAAAATAACTAACCCCCTACCTGTCTACCAGAAGGGGGCTAGTTCGTGTGCAAATATTATCAAGCTACTTTTTTAATTAATTGAATTTAAAAATCCTTTGTGCCATACGATAGCCTGTTATACCCACCTTACGACCTAAGCTGGTTGGAATATTGGTAGTCATATTAATTACGCTACGGCGAATGCGTCGATACACCTCGGGATTATTGCTTTTGAGATATTCCCATATTGCTTCACGTTCATCTTCAGCCTCATCAGTATCTATCATGCGCAAAAATATAGAACAGATACACATCATCATTGATAAGTAATTTTCCATATAGCGCTCAAGACGCTTATTAGATACATCATGGGGCAGCGAAACAGCATCTATCATCATGCGTGTCACACGGAGCTGCTGATCAATGCGACCCATCATGACCGTTTCATTAACGCTTTGGTCTTCGCGTCCGATAAAATAGCGGTACATATCCAAATCGCGATAATACATAGTCTTTACGTGAGGTAGCGGAACGTACACAAAAATATTGTCTACATAAAACGTATGTTTTGGAAGTTTAAGCCCAATGTCTTTTAGCAATTGCGTGCGGTAAATTACCGAATGCATCAATAAATACTGACTTTGTAGAAAATGTCCCACATCTTCCCAAGTAAATATTTTACCCTCGGGGAATACATTTCGATAGTGCATTACTACACGAGAATTCTCATGCACTTTTTCATATACATAGTTTGCTATAAACATATCGATAGGATTCTCAAGCTCACACTGTGAGCGTAGAAAAGCCATTGTTTCGCTCATCGAAGCCTCATCTAGCCAATCGTCAGAATCGACTACTTTAAAATAACGACCGGTTGCGTGAGCAAGACCCGAATTAACAGCCTGTCCGTGACCGCCATTTTCTTGATGGACAGCACGAATAATGTCAGGATAGCGCGCAGCCCATTCGTCAGCCTTTTCAGCCGTATTATCCTTTGTTGAGCCATCATTTACGATGATGATTTCTATATCATCGCCACAGCTCAAAATTGTCTCGATACAATGATCCATGTACTCAGCTGAGTTATAACATGGGATAGCAAATGAAATGGTCTTCATGATATTACTTTATCGTTTCTGATCGAAGGGGCAAGCCAGACGCTCACCCCAGATACCGTAAACTACCCTACTAATTCGTCGGCAAGATTTAATGCACGACCGATAATAACATCCATATTGTAATAGCGATACTCAGCCAAACGTCCTAATGGATAGAAATTAGAAAGTGGCTTAGTTAGTTCAAGATACCGCTCGTAATGAGCATTGTTTTCATCGTTGATAATGGCATAGTACGGAGTTTGCTTCTTCGCATCTTCGTATTCCAGACTAAACTCTTTCATGATGGTAGTATGAGGAGCTACCTGTCCTGTTAAGTGCTTGAATTCGGTGATACGCGTGTAATCTTCTGTGACGGTGTAATTCACTGTTCCACAAGGGAACATAGTTTCTTTTTCATGTGTTTCATAAACGAAGTTCAAAGTACGGTATGGAAGACGCCCAAAACGAGAAAGGAATAGCTCATCAAGCGGACCGGTATATACAATGGGACCTTCAAATGGCTCTCCAAAGATTTCAATCGCAGATAAAGGCGCGTTTTCATCTTCGCTTTCGAATTGCAAGTCAAATACATTTTCTGCTTCTGTGTTTAAGCAAACGGTAATATTTTCGTGATCCAACATACGCTCAAACAACGGAGTATACCCTTCTAAAGGCATGCCTTGATGTGCATCTTGAAAGTAACGGTTGTCACGAGAAACAAACACCGGCACGCGTGCTGTAACACTTGGATCTACTTCTTCAGGAGTAAGACCCCATTGCTTTTGTGTGTAATATAAAAATACATTCTTATAGATAAAGTCTGCAATTTCACTCAGTTCAGGATCATCCTGCGCACGCAACTCGGTAATAGTAACCTTACGCTCATCACCAAAGGTGTCAATAAGCTTTTGGGTTAAGCGAGCGGCTTTTTCTTCACCAAAGGCAATTTCCATTGAGTTTTTATTGAAGGGTACCGGCATGTAAGTACCAAACCAATCTGCAAGCACTTCATGCTGATAGTCACGCCATTCAGTAAAACGCTTGATGTAGTTAAAAGCGCGCGAATCATTCGTATGGAAAATATGAGGCCCATAACGGTGAATCAGAATGCCCGCCTCATCAAGCTCATCATACATATTTCCTGCAATATGTCCGCGCTTTTCAATTACCAAAACACGCTTATCTGCGCGCTCAGCAAGCTCACGAGCCACAACAGCGCCAGCAAATCCACTGCCCACCACGACAACATCGTAGATCGATTCAGTAAGATCACTGAAATTCAGATACTGCACACTCATATAACTACCTTTCTATGTTCTTGCTAACAAAATGCTAGAAGAAGTACTTACTATACGAAAATTTACCGCTTTATACGCAACTCTTACCATTTTACCGTCTCATTTCAAAAACAAAAAGATTATCATATAAAGTGGATAAATTCGGAAAGCCGAATTTGCGCAGCCGCAGCGCACGAAGCGGCAAACACTCGACCAGAAGGACGGTGCTATGAGTTCTTTTCTCAATTCCATGCTCGCCCAAGCCAAGGCCGACAAGCAAACCATCGTACTCCCCGAAGGAGACGATGAGCGCACATTGGTAGCAGCAGAGCGCATCCTAGCCGATGGCGTAGCAAACCTCATTATCTTAGGTGATGTTGAAGCAATAAAGGCTTCGAGCTACAGACTTGAGGCAGCTGAAATCATCAACCCGCGCACGTCAGATCTTCATGATGAATTTGCTGAACAATTTCTCGAACTTCGACGTGCAAAAGGCATGACACCAGAAGGTGCATCAGATGCCATGAATCAAGTACTCTATTTTGGCAATATGCTCGTAAAATCTGGTCGCGCAGGCGGCATGGTTGCTGGCGCCTGCCATTCTACCAGCGATGTTTTACGCGCAAGCCTTCAGGTTCTTAAAACTGCTCCTGGGGTCGCACTCGTGAGTTCGTTCTTTATCATGGTTGTACCCGATTGTGAGTATGGCGACAATGGAATTTTCTTGTTTGGCGATTCCGGTCTGGAAGTTCAACCTAATGCAGAACGCCTAGCGCACATTGCTGTCAATTCCGCCGCCTCATGGCGCGCACTTATCGGAAGTGAACCTGTAGTCGCTATGCTCTCTCACTCAACTTATGGTTCAGCTAAAAACGATGATACTAACAAGGTCATTGAGGCTACCGCCATTGCGAGAGATCTTGCACCTGAGCTTTCACTTGACGGAGAATTGCAGCTCGACGCCGCTATTGTTCCATCAGTCGGCTCATCAAAAGCACCTGAATCATCGGTTGCAGGTAAAGCTAATGTGCTTATTTTCCCCGATCTTGATGCAGGTAATATTGGCTATAAGCTTGTCCAACGCCTTGCTAAGGCTGAAGCCTACGGTCCAATCACCCAAGGACTTGCGGCTCCTGTTAATGACCTCTCACGCGGATGTTCTGCAGAAGATATCGTTGGCGTAACAGCTATCACCTGCGTACAGGCGCAAGCAAAGAAAAACGCTTAAAAACCTGTCTCTACAATTTAAAATCCCCTCTTTAGAAAATTTTAGAGGGGATTTTTATTGGTTTAATTCATTGACGTATTAACATTTCTGAATTTTTCGCTTTTTTGGCATAGCATGTATAGCTCCACCCAAGAGCGATTCTACCGCCTCACCAACCGCTTCATCAAACGTAGGATGTGGACGCACAACGGAAGCCATCTGACCAATGGTTAAACCCTGTGCTATCGCTACGGTTAATTCTCCAACTATGTCGGTTGCACGACCACACATAAGTTGCGCACCTACCATGCGATCTTGTCCATCGACAACAATTTTTATAAAACTACGATCTTGGTTTGTAATAACTGACTTACCATTCCCTGCAAGCGAATATTTCCCAACACGCACTTTCATATCACGCTCTTTTGCCTGCGTTTCACTTAAGCCAACACAAGCAATTTCTGGAGATGTATAAACGCATGCAGGAATATTTTCCAAATCAATCTCAGAGGCGACATTCGCACATGAACAAGCTGCAGTAATTCCTTGAGCTGCTGCTGCATGAGCAAGCTGCAACTCTCCTACTGTTGCATCTCCGATTGCATAGATATTTTCGATTGACGTTTTCATGGCTTCATCAACAATAATACGACCGCGATCAAGCGACGGACAACACTCTTTTGAGAAAACCTGATCGACAGTTGCAGCCCTTCCCGTACAGACTAATACTGCATCTGTCTCAACAAAGCTCTGAGAACCTTTTGAATCGTAGGCAACACGGAGCTCACGCGCACCATTGGCGCGTTCGATTACTTGAACCATAGCACCCGTTACTATATGACACCCTCGTTTTTTCATTACCATAGAAAGACTTTGGCTTAACTCACGGTCAAAACTTGGTAGAATCCGCGCAGCGCCTTCCAATACCGTCACTTCAACACCTAAAGACGTGTACAAACCGGCAAACTCCATACCGATAACGCCACCGCCAATGATTGCTAAACGTCTTACCTCAGGCACGGCTGCAAGAAACGTGTCAGAATTATATACTCCTGACAACTCAATACCAGGTATGGGAGGCATTGAAGGCTGAGAGCCGGTCGCAATAATGATATTATTGCAGGTCAAGCTCGTTTCAGAACCGTTAGATTGCGTAATAACTACGTGCTGAGAGCTATCTACAAAAGCATATCCGCGGATAAGAGTAATGCCGTTTCCCTCAAGTAGAGACTCAATACCATCACGCAAGGTGGCTACAACATGATCAACGCGACCACGCAGCGCAGCATAATCAACCGACGCATCCTTAATGTGCACACCAAGCGACTCTGCATGGGTAATTTCGGAGAACAAGTCAGCCGAATGCAACAAGGTCTTTGTCGGAATACATCCGCGATTAAGACAAGTGCCACCCACTTCGTCTCGCTCGATGAGCGCGACCGTCATCCCTAGTTGCGCAGCTTTAATAGCAGCGGTATAGCCACCCGTTCCAGCCCCAATCACTACCAGTTGAAAATGCGCCATACGACACTCCTTTTATACTCTCCACATTTCAGCACTACATACCCTTAGTAATACAGTGAAGACATCCTTCAATCATGGAAACCTGATCCGATGTTCCCGCTTTCAAGGTTTCTAGTTTTGATCGCAAATCATCACAATCATAGCGACAACCTTTTAACGCCTCAGCTAAAACTAAGATAAACTCTGCATCAAGTGCATCTGAATTTATACGGGCATTACTCACCACACCATCTTCGACCAATAATTCAATTTCACAGACTCCCCACGAAAAGCGCTCATCAAACGAATAGGTAAATGCCTGTGATTCACCAAGACGCCATTCCCATGAAGCAAACTTTTCCTGCGCTTGAGCCATTTTATATACATCCACACGCTCAAGAGAAAAAGGTTGAACAGCTTGTTCATAAACGAGAGAGAACGACTCTATCAAAGCCTTAGACAGCGAATCGACCGTTATCCGCTCTTCAAGGTCTGCTAGATTTACCACACGCGAACGAACCGATTCAATTCCTTTCGACACTATCTTACGCGCATCAGGGGTAAGATAGTGTGCAAGGTTGCTCATATCTACGTTTATCAACAAAGTACCGTGATGACACTTATAATTTTTAGACTGGAAGAAAGCATTACCGGAAAATTTTGCGCCATCTATGGTTAAATCATTTCTTCCTGACTTTATTGCATCAAGGCCAAAGGATCGAACCGCCTGACAAATCACTTCTAAATGTTTTTCAACATCGTAACTTTCCGGATGAGCAGCAAACGTAAAATTGAGATTACCAATGTCGTGATACA
>CAYJGC010000002.1:0-34296 GCA_964369725.1 uncultured Eggerthella sp. | reverse complement strand
TAACTTTCCGGATGAGCAGCAAACGTAAAATTGAGATTACCAATGTCGTGATACACTGCACCACCACCCGACAAGCGGCGAGCTAAACGACCGCCGTCAGCTTCAAACTCAGCAACTCGGCACTCTTTCCACGCATTTTGGTTACGCCCAATTACTATAGTGCGCTCATTTTTCCACAAGTACAACAGGCACTCCCCCGGCAAAACCGACTGAGCGAGCGCCTGTTCTAGCGCAATATTTTCATAAGGATCCGTAATGAAGCTCTCATGAAAAAGCGGAACAATACCCATAATTTACTCGAAACTCCAACGAACTACAGGACTGCGAGCCGCCTGTACATCATCTGGGCGTCCAATACGCGTTGTATGAGGCGCTTGATGTAAGCTGTCAGGATCTTTGTGAGCTTCCTCAAAGATTGCAAGCAAAGCCTCTGCTGCTGTATCAAGCGTTTCTCGACTCTCTGTTTCCGTAGGCTCCACCATCAGAGCTTCGTGAACTACCAAAGGGAAGTACATAGTAGGCGCGTGCATTCCATAATCGAGACACCTCTTTGCAACATCAAGTGCATTCACACCGGTTTCTTTTTTAAGAGGTCCCACATCAATGACAAACTCATGCATACAAGGACCGGGGTACGCTATAGCATAATGATCTTTGAGTTTGTTCATTAGGTAATTGGCATTTAATACTGCTGCTTTAGCTGCTTCTGGAATACCATCTTTTCCAAGTATGGATAGATAGGCATATGCTCGCACTATTACACCAAAGTTCCCAAAGAAAGAACGCATCCGTCCAAAAGAATTCGTGGGAGTTTCAAGCCTACAAACATCACCTTCCATAACAACTAAAGGTGCTGGTAAAAACTCTGCTAAATGCTGCTTGCATGCAACAGGACCCGACCCTGGCCCGCCGCCGCCATGAGGAGTGGCGAATGTCTTATGCACATTGGTGTGAACACAATCAAATCCCATATCGCCAGGACGCACCACACCCATAATAGGATTAAGATTAGCGCCATCGTAATAACACAAACCGCCGGCTTCATGAATAATGTCACATATTTCGACAATATTAGGATCAAACAAGCCAAGGGTATTAGGATTTGTTAGCATGAGGCCTGCTGTGTCGGGGCCGACCGCGGCGCGCAATGCCTCAACATCAACACCACCAGCTTCGTTAGAAGGAACTTGGACCACTGTCATTCCTGCCATAGAAGCCGTAGCAGGGTTTGTACCATGCGCTGAGTCCGGTACGATGATTTTCGTACGCTGGGTATCTCCTGCCTTCTGATGATAAGAGCGGATGAGCAAAAGTCCTGCAAACTCACCATGAGCTCCTGCAGCAGGCTGGAAGGTAACTGCATCCATTCCGGTAATCTCTGCAAACATCTTTCCCGTTTGAGCGATGACAGATAAAGCGCCTTGTATCGTGTCTACCGGCTGTAGCGGATGAACTTCCGTAAAACCGGGGAGCGCGCACATCTCTTCGCCAAGACGTGGATTGTACTTCATCGTGCATGAACCTAAAGGATAAAACCCATCACACACACCGAAGGCTTCGTTTTCAATTCGTTTGTAATGACGACTTAAATCAATTTCAGCCACTTCAGGTAATTTTGGAGCTACTCCACGTAAGAACTGCTGATCAGGCATGATTTCAGGCACATCACTTGTGGGCATGTAAGAACATGCGCGACCAGCCTTTGAAAGCTCGAATACCAACTGCATGTTAACCCACCGCCTTCTTAATCTGGAGAATCATCTCATCGATTTGTTCCTTACTGTTCATTTCAGTCGCACACCAAAGCAATGAGTTTTCATGTGGCTGACCACATAAAATACCTTGAGCCATAAGCTTCCGTTCAAGCTCAAGAGGGTCAATAGGACACGAAGTGACGAACTCATTAAAAAAGGCACTGTTGTATGCTAAATCGAAGCCATCGAGGCGACACAACTGCTCCGCCATATAATGAGCCTTAGAATAACTCAGTTGCGCCGCCTGCGCTAAGCCTTCCGGACCCATACATGCCATATACACACCAGCACCCAACGCGCAAAGTGCCTGATTTGAACACACATTCGAAGAAGCCTTTTCGCGGCGAATATGCTGTTCACGAGCTTGTAAGGTAAGCACAAAAGCGCGATTTCCTTCGGCATCGTTAGTTTGCCCAACAATTCTTCCCGGCAATCGACGCATAAGCGCCTTTGTACAGGTCATAATTCCTAGATATGGTCCCCCAAACGATAGAGGCAATCCTAGCGGCTGCCCTTCTGCAACACATATGTCTGCACCAAGTTCACCCGGACTTGCAAGGATTCCAAGCGAAATAGGTTCAACTGCCATAATCGCCTTAGCTTTACTTTGGTGAATAGCCTCAATAAGAGCTGTTGAATCTTCCAAAATCCCAAAATAATTTGGTTGTTGAAATACACCACAAGCAGCATCTTCGCCAAGAGCTTCCACAAAAGCCTCTATATCGGTCGCGCCATCTTTTAGACCCACCACAGTCAGTTCAATATCACGTGCACGTGCGTATGTTTGCATAACCTCAAGAGAGTGTGGATGCAAGGCAGTGCTTACTACCACGCGGGAACGCTTTCTTTCTTGACACATAATCATTGCCTCAGCAGCGGCAGTTGCCCCATCGTAAATCGAAGCGTTTGACGCATCCATGCCAGTAAGCTCGCAAACCATTGTTTGATATTCAAAAATGGATTGCAAAACACCTTGACTGATTTCAGCTTGATAAGGCGTATAGGCCGTGGTGAGCGACTCTTTACCCATGACACTTTTTACCAGCGGGGGGATGAAGCGGTGGTACGCTCCAGCGCCGCGAAATATCGATGTAAACGTAGTATTTTTGTTTGCAAGAGAGCGGATATTTTGCTGTACCTCAAGTTCACTTTTTCCCAAAGAGAGATCAAGTTCCTGGGCAAACATGTCAGCCGGAACAGCCTTATAGAGATCATATACCGACTCATAGCCCATTTCCTCAAGCATGCTGGCGCGTTCTGCAGCAGTAGAAGGAAGATAGTTACCCATAAAAGGACTCCTTATTCTGCTTCGCAAGAAGCTTCGTAAGCGTCATTATCCATAGTCTCAACAGCAGCTTCACTTGCCTCTACCTTGATAAACCACGCATCATAGGGAGCTTCATTAATTAAGCCAGGATTATCAAGAAGCTCTTCGTTTATTTCTATAACTGTTCCACTAACAGGGCTTATAACCTCAGAGACAGCTTTTACGGACTCTACATCAGAGAAAGATTCTCCGCCTTCTACCTCATCGCCCTCTTCAGGAAGGTTAACAAAAACCACTTCTCCGAGTTGGCTTTGCGCAAAATCTGTCAGGCCTACCGTAGCTATGCCTTCTTCGATTTTAAGCCATTCATGCGATTCGCTGTATGTACGATCATTGGGAAATTGCATAGTGTCCTCCTACATTGGTTTAGATAATTTATTTGGCTGACGTGAAGCTTTCTACACGTCAATAAACCCAGTTACGAAATACTGCGGCGGTAAAACGGCAGTGGAACAACCTTGACCTTTATACGGCGACCCCTCACTTCTGCTTCTAACGTATCACCGAGTGCTACCTGGTGAGCATCTACGAGCCCCATAGCGTATGCACGCTCAAGCCAAGGACAATACGTACCAGAAGTTGTTTCACCGATTGCTTTATCGCCCTTAAAAAGAGTCGCATGCTCACGAACAATTCCTCGCCCCGTTACCTCAAGGCCAATGCGCTCACGCTTGCGGTCTCCTTTAGCAAGCACGGCATTCTTTCCTACAAAGTCGTCCTTGTCAATTTTTACCCCAAAAGCTAGTCCCGCTTCTAAGGGGTCAATGGTTTCATCCATCTCATGCCCATAAAGAGGCATGCTAGCTTCAAGCCGCAACGTATCACGCGCACCGAGACCACAAGGTATAATTCCTTCTGATTCTCCTGCTTTCAAAAGAGCATTCCACACAACAGATGCATCTTCAGAAGGACAATAAATCTCAAACCCATCTTCACCGGTATAACCCGTTCTCGATACAAGGCAAGTGACACCAGCTACACTCATCTGCTCGGTAAATGTATAGTATTTTGAAGGCAATTGCGATTGACTGGATATTTTAGACATTACTAATTCTGCTTGAGGTCCTTGAACAGCAATTTGACCCATTTCATCAGACGCATCATATATGGTGGTATCGGCAAGCAAATGCTCAGTCATCCAAGCAACGTCTTTATCCTTGTTTGATGCATTAACGACCGCTAAAAATTTATCCTCCGCAAGACGATAAATAATAAGATCGTCAACCATCCCGCCATTCTCATAAAGCATAGCAGTATAACGACATCGCCCTAACGGCATGTCAGTGAAGTCATTTGTCATCAAATAATTGAGAGTATTAAGGGCACCAGGGCCCTTAAAAATAACTTCTCCCATATGTGAGACGTCAAAGATTCCGCATGCGCTTCGAACTGCGCGATGTTCAGTCATGAGACCAGTTGGGTATTCAATAGGAAGAAGATATCCTGCAAAGGGAACAATTTTTCCACCCGAGGCAATATGCTCCTCATAAAGTGGCGTCTTTTTTTCCATAACGCATCCTTTCAGCATAAGAACAGCACACCGTACATACATGTACGCGCGAGGTTTCTCGCGTTGCACTCTGTCCTGTTACCTGAAAGATGGACCCGCTTGGGTTTGCTTCTTCGGTGTCGTTTCTACGACTCTCCAGAGGTTTGTCGGATTTCCGTCCTTTTGCCTGAGAGTTTCTGCCCCTTCGGCTCTCGATTGAACGAGTATCTCCAGAAATCTTCATCCAAAACGCTGCCCACTATAACACGCTTTCATACTTGCACCAAGCAAGAGGGTATAAACTCGGCGAATGGAATCCAACGCTAAGGATTGCTACCGTCTGTGTAAACTGCAAAAGATGCAAAAGCGGCGCTCGATGGTTCGAGCGCCGCTTTCTTGAAACGAAAGGAAGAAACTAAGCGTTACGCATACCCTCAACAATACTATAGGTATCACGTGCGATCATATATTCTTCGTTAGTGGGGATAATCAAGATGCTTGATGAAGACTCATCCGTAGAAATAGCACGCTCTCCCCCACGAGTAGCATTTTTAGCTAAGTCGAGAGAAAGACCTAAAGTATCTAATCCCTCAAAAATCTTCTCACGCATCAAAGCTGAATTCTCGCCAATACCCGCCGTCATAACAACTGCATCAACACCGCCCATTACAGCCATATACATGCCAATGTATTTCTTGACTGAGTTTGCATACATATCGATAGCAAGCTGAGCACGCTCATTTCCCTCTTCAGCTGCCTCACAAACACTACGCAGGTCATTAGAAACACCAGAGATTCCTAAAAGTCCTGATTTTTTGTTCATTAAGTTATTCATGTCCGCGGCACTTAAATCTTCATGCTCCATAACAAAAGGAACAATAGCAGGATCAATAGCACCACAGCGCGTTCCCATCATCAAGCCATCAAGCGGGGTGAGACCCATGGAAGTATCTACCGCAATACCGCAATTAACCGCGGAAGCAGAACAACCATTACCAAGATGACAAGTAATGATCTTTAGCTCTTCAATAGGCTTGCCCAGGAACTGAGCAGCACGCTCTGAGACGTAGCGGTGCGAGGTACCATGAGCGCCATATTTACGCACAGCATGCTTCTCATAGAGTTCATAAGGAAGCGGATACATGTAAGTTTTTGGCTCTAATGTTTGGAAGAAGGAAGTATCAAAAACAGCGGCCATAGGAACACCAGGCATAAGTTCCATACAAGCGCGAATACCCATCAAAGCTGGCGGATTGTGAAGCGGCGCAAGCTCCGAGCACTCATCAATCAAAGCTACTGCTTTATCATCGATATACGCAGAGGCACTAAAGTACTTACCTCCCTGCACAACACGATGACCCACCGCTTCAATTTCTTCAAGCGAATCTACCGCTTTGGTAGGGCCACTTACAATGCTTTCAATTACAAGCGATAACGCTGCATTATGATCAGCCATAGGGCGCGCATCAAGTTGCTCGTTATCATCGAGACCGTACTTATGAAACGCATCATCAGAACCAACACGTTCACAAATTCCTTTTGCAAGAACTTCATTCTCCTCAACATTAAGCAACTGATACTTTAGAGAAGATGATCCCGCATTAATAACCAGTACATTCATCGAACAGCCTCCTTTGTCAGAAAATACTAAAGCGCCAATTGTATAGAGGAAAAGGAGAACTTCCAAGCCTGGAAGTTCTCCTTTCGGTTAACGGCAATGGACTACTATCCTGCTCCCTAGGTTTCAAACAAGGAACATATCTTGTACTAAAGCGAAGGGCATCCAGAATTCATGGGAGCTCCGCCAACAACATGAATGTGGACATGGTGAACAGTTTGCTGCGCATCATCTTTGGTATTCACGGTAATGCGATAACCGCTTTCAGAAATCCCTTTGATGTCAGCAATTTTTTTGACCGCAGAAAAAAGATAGCCCATCTCATCACGCGGAATTCCATCACCGATATTATCGTAATGATTTTTTGGAATAATCAAAGCATGAACGGGCATTTGGGGATTCACATCTTCAAATGCTAAAACCCACTCATCCTCATAGACTTTTGTGCAGGGAATCTCACCCGAAACAATCTTACAAAATAAACAATCGCTTTTCGAAGACATAGCACTCCTTCTTTTTAAATAATCTAAATGTATTTAAGATAACGTTACATCCCGAATCGCATCACTTTCTTCAGGCTGTAATTCCCCCATAAGTACTTCTACCTTTTGTTGAGCTTCACCTAAACGCCCTTGCAAAGCACTCAACAAAGCAACACCACGTTCGTAGCGATTTAGGCTATCTTCGAGCTCTAGCGTATTGCTCTCTAAAAGGGAGACAATATCGTCAAGTTCAACCATCGCTTCTTTAAATGAAAGTGATTCTATAGGTCTCAATGAGTTTACTTCTGTCATACTACACCTTTCCACTCAATTACATCCGTCTCAATTTCTTGCACCTGTTTTACCTGACAATCAACAATGCCATCATGCAAGACAACAGAGAGACTCTCATCAGGAAACGTATGTTTTACACTCTTAACTACGTCACCTCGTGAAGAACGTGCAATCGCATACCCTCTCCCCAATATAGCTAAAGGAGACAGGTCGTTGAGCCTTGCCGCAGCCAAACCAATTTGATTGCGAAAACGAACGTCCAGCGTAGCCCCAAGCACATACAAGCGCTCTCGTGTGAGATCCGATACAACCCTCTGTCGCTCTATCGCTAAAGGTAAAACGCTTGCAAGTCGCTTATATTGATGTTGTAGTTGAATTCTATCGCGCTCAAGATTGAGCGGGATAGCGCGATGGAGCCTCTCTGCAATCATATCGAGACACTGAGCTTGGGCAGCAAACAACATATGAGAATCACTCAAAACAGGGCGGCTCTCATATACAGATAAACAATTTTGCGCACGTTCTACAGCTCTCTTTGAATTTGTTGATAAAGAACGAGCTTTTGCTTCAAGCAAAGACTGAAGATTCTCCTGCGAAGGGCTTACCGCTTCTGCAGCCGCAGTCGGTGTTGACGCCCTCATATCAGCTACCATATCAGCAATAGAAGTATCCGGTTCGTGTCCTATTCCTGTCACCACAGGAATAGGACATTTAGAGATAGCTCGCACAAGGGTTTCATCATTGAAAGGCATCAGGTCTTCAAAAGATCCACCACCGCGTACCAGCAATATTACCTCTGCCTTCGCACGGAGAACGCAACGCATACCTTCGATAATACCCTCTGCTGCCTGCCGACCTTCAACGGGAACTCCCGCTAAAACTACACGTGCAAGCGGAAATCTTCTACGGAGCGTACGCAAAACATCATGAACCGCCGCTCCTCGAGGAGATGTCACCAATCCAATTGTAAGCGGAAAAGCAGGTAAAGGTAGTTTCCTGTCTGGCTTCATTAGGCCTTCTGCTTCAAGCTTGCGAGCCAAATTAGCAACCTGCAAGCGTAAGTCTCCCTCTCCAGCTATCACAATTGCAAAGACGTCAAAATTCATTCGACCCTTTGCTGCATATAGAGTAAATCTTCCGGTAATTTCCACCAACTGTCCAACAACAAGTTCTACCCCTGAAGCCTGATAACGATTAACCCAAATCATACAAGGAAGAGACGCTTCTTTGTCCTTAATAGTAAAATAAACCGCCTTATATCCTGCTTTACTATTAACCTCGGAGATTTCTCCTACCATGGTAACAGTAAGCTGCTCAAGCGTGCTCTTGGCACGCGCCATTGCAGCTGAAACAGACAACGCTTCACGTTTCTCCAAAGCAACCATGATAGATTACTCTTGACGTTGACCCAAGAGCCAAACGAGTTGAAGAATGGATGTTAGCGCAGCTGCAACATATGTTAACGCACATGCTCGCAAGACGCTAAACGCTCCCGCCTGTTCAGCCTGAGGGAGAGCCATAGTGTTCATATAGCTCATTGCGCGGCGAGATGCATCGAACTCAACAGGGAGCGTAACTAATTGGAAAATAACCACTGCAGCATACAAAACTATTGCAAGCGTATAAAGTTGCGCATTAGAGAGCAAAATACCAATCATTAGCAAGATCATCCAAGAATTAGAAGCCAAATTGACTGCAGGCACCAACGCACCACGTATTTTCATGGGTGTGTAATCCTGCGCAAACTGGTATGCATGTCCCACCTCATGACAAGCCACTGCAGCCGCCATAACCGAACGACCATCATAAACCTCAGGGCTTAGCGTTACTGAATTTGTTCGCGGATCAAAGAAATCTTGATCGGCACCCCCACGCTTAATTCCTACCCCATGAATTTCATAATGTTGCAGCATGTATTGAGCCATTTGAGCACCCGTAAGCCCATTGCTTGCAGGTACTTTTTTATACTTCTTAAGTTGCGAGCGCACATAAAAAGAAGCAAAACCTCCAATAATTAATGTCACAACGATTAAAAATATATAACTCGGATCTAACATGTACTAAATCATCCTTTCAAATCTCTTTCTAAAACCACTCATCATTAAGCAGTTGAACTCAGTATACCTAACATCTCAAATTCCACAGCAATTGCAAATAAAGTACGACAAATCACCAAACATACGTTCTCTAATACTAAGTGTTGCGCGTAACCTTTAAGCGACTATCCAGCAAGCTAAGCGTTATTTTCCCTTCTAAAAGTTCAAGTAATTCATCGCCGACCAAAGACCTTCTCCAACCGCGCAATACCTCAACATCGTCTCGGTAACCACGAGCAATCCGCGTCAAATCCCCATGACTAGCTAGAGTAGGAAACGCAACACCACTTTCTTTTGCCCGCAAACGCACCAAAGCAGTCATTAAATCAAGCTGAGCATCGACATTAGGTTCATTTTTGGTGCAACGATCTGGTTCAGGCCATGAACTTTCAGGACTATCTAAGGCAGCTGCCATAAGCGAAACCACAGTACGTGCATCTTTTGTGCTAAGACGATCTGACATTCCTCTCACCATAAACAAATCATCTATACTTCGCGCTTCGCGTTTGCATGCTTCTACAATCTGCTCGTCAGTAATTACCCATTTGCGAGGCAAATCACGCTGTTGAGCCGTCAACTCTCTCCATGCACTCACTTCGCGAGCTGCTGAAAGTTGGCGTCGCGAAAGAGAAGACACACGCTTTAATCTCTTGTATCTAATGCGCTCATCAATTATATAATGTGCAGGATTAATCATATCTTCGAAATCACCAAGAAGCCAAGACATGCGATCAAGCTTCTCGAGGCGTTTGCGCATCTTTTTATACACGGTTGGGAGGTATACCACATCGTCTGCCGCATAGCATAATTGAGAGTCCGAAAGAGGGCGACGCGACCAATCTGTAAAAGAATCAGCCTTAAGAAGCGTCACGCCGCACTCTGCTTGAATCAGCGCGCCATACCCAATTTGCTGAGTATGTCCTAACAAAGCTGCCGCAACTTGGGTGTCAAAAATGGGTCGAGGTAAAACACCCACTTCACGAAAAATTATCTCTAAATCTTGACTTCCCGCATGAAACAGCTTTACCACGTTTTGGTTTTCTAACAGCGGAACAAGCACCCGCAAATTCTTTACTTCAAATGGATCAACAATCACCGTTTCGTCTTCAGTTGCAAGTTGCAGCAAGCACAATTTTGCATAGTATGTCTTTTCTCTCATAAACTCGGTGTCGATGGCTAAAACACTTGAATTCATGGCGCGATCGACGAATGACGCCAACTTTTCTTGGTTTGCTATGTACACGAACTAATCCTACCTTTGCGTTTTATGCTCTATGTTGTACCATGCCATAATACCAACAGAAAGGGAATCTGTGAAACTGCTTGTCATCAACAACCTTTCATCAGGACTTGGAGAAGGCTCTGTTTACGACTTTATACGGTCTTTTACCGAAGACGGCGACGAAGTGTGCCTGCGCTCTACCGACGGTACCACAGACATCCGAAACCTCTTACGAGACGCCGAATCCTTTGACGCGGTAATCGCAAGCGGCGGAGATGGAACAGTGGCAACGGTAAGTCACGCTCTTGCAAACACAGGGATACCCCTTATGCCGTTTCCTGCAGGAAACGCTAATTCACTTGCGATGAATCTGTTTTCGCCACTTGAACCCCATGCCCTCGCAAAAATTATACGCGAAGGTCGCATGGTTGATTTTGATTTGGGCGAGATTGAAATAGAAAACCAATATTTTGGATTCAGTATTGCAGCTGCCGCTGGATATGATGCGTCTATTATGCAAAGCACCGACAGTGCAAAAAGACTCTTAGGACCCGTTGCCTATTTTTCTTCCGCTCTAACAAGTCCGCTACCCCAAAAATCAAACCTAACTATCAAGCTTGATGACAAGATTATTAAAACCGAAGGTGTAGGAATACTTCTCGTAAATTTTTCTAAAATTCAACTTGATATAACTACCACCTATGACAACAAGCCACATGATGGCGAATTTGATGTCATCATTCTCAAAGCACAAAATGCCTTCGAGCTTATCTCTGCACTTATTTCAGGCTTGATTGAAAGGCGTAATGAGTCGCTAGCAAAGACGGATGCTATTGAAATACATCAGACACGCTCTGTTCGCATCGAGGCAGACCCTCCGCTTTCAGTACAGTATGACGGGGAAGACACAAACTTATTCACACCTTTTACTGCGCGTATTCTTCCTCAATCTGTGAGACTTATCGTTTCTAAAGAAGGATATGAACATTTTATGAGGGATGATGTGCCGTTTTCTTAGCTATCGTGCTCATTGCTGAGTTATCCCTAAAGGATATGTGCGCAATGCTATACTTACGGCTAGAGTAAAAGTAATATCACAGGAGAAGACATGCAGTTCGACTTTACCCAGTTCGGCTTACATAAGAAACAAGCAGAATATACTGAACAAGATGGAGAAATTCGCTATCTTGACGGAAGCAACTTAAACAGACCTTTTAGTATTAAAGGTCCACAAATTGGCATTGCAATCATGCTCGTTTTAGCTGCTGCACTTATTGGCGCCTATCTCATTTTTCTTATTTATGACAATGTTTATGGAAGCGCCCAGCGTGAACAAGCTGCTGTTGAAAACAATCTCAGCCGAGAAGTAAGCTATGACTTCCCCTCACTGCCCGCACTAGTACCTCTCGGGGGCACCGATGCCATCCGTCAGTCATTTGTAGATCAAGGCTTTAATCTGTACGAAACCACACAAGATGAAGGAGATATTGGCATCCTCATGGAGATCACCAAATTTCCCTCCGACGTAAGCTCCGAGGAAGGAGCAGCATATATCACAGAAGGTATCACTACGTTAGATGCCACTAATGCTTCTAAACTCCTCAACGGCATGTGGACTTACTCTTCTGACTACTCTAACGGATCAAGCATGACGCTTCGTTATGCTGATTTCACTTCAGGCAGCCTTGAAGCGGCCATACAAAATGCCATAACACTTCAAGGTTTTGACCCCGCCACAACTCCAGAAGATGGAAAAGGAGTTGACGATGCCGGGAACACCTTCCAAAGTGGGTCGATCATAATTAACGATGTGGGATACACCTGGCGTGTTTCAACTCTTCCTCTTGCAGATATGTACGGAATATCAGGATTACCTGAAGATGCAGTTTATGTAGGCATACGCCTCACTGCATGGGCTTAAGAGGCAAACCTAGGCTCACAGGGATTTACACACTTCCTGTGAGCAGCAGCAACAAGACTAACGCTCATTTTGTCAAAACACACATATATAACTGAACCTAGATACAAAAAAACCTGCTTACGCAGGTGAATTTTATGGAGCGGACGACGGGGTTCGAACCCGCGACCCCGACCTTGGCAAGGTCGTGCTCTACCAGCTGAGCCACGTCCGCATGTTTAACTCTTCCACCATATATTGATGGAGGCGACGCCCGGATTCGAACCGGGGATAAAGGCTTTGCAGGCCTCTGCCTTACCACTTGGCCACGTCGCCAATTATCACTAACTATCATTAAAAAGTCGGTCAAAGTTCCTGATGTTAGACCGACTTATTAATTGCAATGGAGCGGACGACGGGGTTCGAACCCGCGACCCCGACCTTGGCAAGGTCGTGCTCTACCAGCTGAGCCACGTCCGCATCGCGGAGAAATATATTACTTGAACACTCCTTACTACGCAAGACCTAATTTATATTTTTTTCAATTATGGAGATTCGGAAGTTTTAAGTTCGAAAAGCACGTAAGCCAGCCGTCGAAATCCTTTCCAGCGTCAAATCTTGATGATATACGGTATGATACTCACCCGTCCTTAACAAACTGCAATCATTTGTCGGAGGACTTGGTTTTAAGATTATTATACAAAGCACCACAGAAAGTTCCTCAAGATGCCTTTTTCAAGCCTCGGGTTGTCAAAAAAGACACTCACAAGCATAGATCTCCTCGGTTACAGCACGCCTACTCCTATCCAAGAGCAGGCAATACCTATCGTTTTAGAAGGACGCGACCTACTGGCTGCGGCAAAAACCGGAACCGGCAAAACTGCTGCATTCTCACTTCCTGCTATAGACAGGCTCGCCTTTTCTCAACGCAAACAATGTCCACTTATGCTTGTAGTCACCCCTACGCGCGAGCTAGCGCAACAAATTGGGCAGGTTTGTCAAACAATTGCCAAAGTTACCAAGCACCGTGTTCTAACCGTCGTGGGTGGATTGTCTTATGCACCTCAGATTTCAAGCCTATCTCAAGGTGTAGATATACTTATAGCGACACCTGGACGTCTCTTAGACCTTGTGGAACAAAAAGCAGTTTCTCTTGACAGCATTGAGACGCTTGTCCTTGACGAAGCGGATCGTATGCTTGACATGGGTTTCTTACCCGCGGTACGCAAAATTGTAGCCACGACACCAACTTCACGTCAAACACTACTTTTTTCTGCAACTATAGATAAAAGTGTCATGAACAATGTAAAGGACCTTTTACGCAACCCTGCTGTAATAGAAATAGCGCACAGAGGGGAAACCGCCGACACAGTCGAGCAGTACCTTATTAGAGTTCCTCAAACAATAAAAACAGCACTGCTAAAAGCAGTATTAGAAGAAAAAGGCTCGCAACGCGTTATCGTCTTCACAAGGACACGAAGCAGAGCAGAATCAACCTGCAGACGACTAAAACGGGCAGGATTTAATACAGAAGCCATACACTCAGATCGCAGTCAAAATCAGCGACGTAGAGCTCTCGCAAATTTTGCTTCAGGCCGTACGGGTATCTTAGTAGCAACGGATGTTTTAGCACGAGGTATCGATGTTGAAGAAGTGGAATATGTTATCAACTTTGATCTTCCGACCCAAGCAGAAGATTATGTGCATCGCATTGGGCGAACGGGTCGAGCCGGATCTCAAGGCTATGCAGTATCGTTTGTAAGCCACGATACTGAGGATGCCTTAAAAGGTATCGAGAAATTCACTAAGAAACCCTTAAAACCTCTTGAGTTGTCTTCATTTGATTTGCAAGAAGCGGAGAATGAAGCCGTATCTAAAACACAACGATCCGATGCGCGACATGACCCTGAAGTAAGACAAGCAACCAAAGAAGAGAATGCACGAAAGAGACGCAAGCGGAGAGCACAAGAACGGGCAAATGCAGCAAACAAATCCGATGTCGCTAAAAGCAAGACAAAGAAGCACGCTTCTCAATCATGTGCTAATCGACCCAAAAACGGACAACCCGCAAGAAAAAAACCTCAGCATCAGCATTCAAAAAAGAGTACTCAACAAAACTAAAGAGAATTTCTCACCTCTTAAAAATGGCCTAGCTTTCCTGCAGCGTCATTAGACTACAAGTCACACGCTTAAACCGACACTGAAAGTTACCGTTTGTAAAATTCAGTGTCACTCAACACGATTTTAATTCCCTTTACTTGATAGAGTAAAAATCATCTTAAGAAACGTTTAAGGTATGAGAACATTGCCGAAAGGAAAAGAAATGCGTATAGCTGTTGCAAGTAAGGGATTAGAGGTCTCGCTGCACTTTGAGCGAACCCTTAGTTTTACTTGCTATCAGGTTGACTATGGCGTCTTTACGGCATGCCAGAATATGACTAATCCTCAGATTTCTTTGCCAGAATTAGTATCTCTGTTTAGTAGCCTTGGCGTGGACGCTCTTATAGCTAACTCTATTGACATTGATGCAAGGCTAGCTTTTGAGAGAGCTGGTATAGATTTTTACAAGACAGAACATCTCTCACCTCGCGAAGCAGCACAATCTTACCTTGCAAACATTCTCAGCGGTGCTGACCGCGATTTCGAGGTAGCATAGCGCTATTTCTCACATCCTCTTATCTGCGGACCCCAGTTACTAAAAAAGCTCCTACAAGAATGTAGGAGCTTTCGATTTTTACCGCAAACAACCTGAAACAGTTGCCTTACGTCAGTATTTTATAAATACTAAAGAGCCTTTTTAGCAACTTCCACCAAAGAAGCAAAAGCGGCAGGATCGTTAATAGCCATGTCTGAAAGAACTTTACGGTCGAGAACAACACCAGCCTTTTTAAGTCCGTTCATAAACAAAGAATAGCTTAAACCATTAAGACGTGCACCTGCGTTGATGCGAGTAATCCAAAGACGACGAATCTCACGCTTCTTATTGCGGCGATCGCGATACATATACTGCAACGAATGCTGAACTTGCTCTTTTGCTGCACGGTATGAACGTGACTTTGCACCATAATAACCCTTAGCACGACCAAGAATAGTACGGCGTTTCTTATGAGCGCTTACTGCGCGCTTAATACGAGGCATCTTATATCACAACTCCTTGTAAATTAGCGAAGACCAAGGTTACGTGCAACAACTTTGTTGTCAGACTTGGCCAATTCGGTTTCATGGCGGAAATTACGCTTACGTTTCTGGCTTTTCTTCGTCAGAATATGGCTTTTGAACGCCTTCGAACGCATAATCTTGCCAGAACCAGTTACGCGGAAACGCTTTGCGGTACCGCTATGGGTTTTCATTTTAGGCATTACCGTTTTCCTTCCCTTCTTCTTTCCTGTCAGTATCTTTCTTTTTCTTCGCCACAGCATTTGCTGGCAGAGGCGCGATAAGCATATGCATATTGCGACCTTCCATTTTTGGATGATTTTCGATAACGGCCATATCTTTGAGGTCTTCAGCCAATCTCTCCAAAATTGTCAAGCCTTGTTCCGGATGAGCCATTTCACGACCACGGAACATAATAGTAATTTTTACCTTGTTACCAGCTTCAAGAAAACGCAGGATGTGCTTTTTCTTAGTGGTATAGTCGCCCACATCAATCTTGGGGCGAAACTTCATCTCTTTAGTCTCAATTTTACTCTGATTCTTACGTGCTTGTTTTGCCTTGATAGCCTGATCGTACTTAAACTTGCCATAGTCCATAATACGACAAACAGGAGGCTCTGCATTAGGCGCAATCTCGACCAAATCTAAACCGTAATTGTCAGCAACCCGCTGCGCCTCCGACGTAACATATACGCCCATTTGCGCTCCGTCGTAACCTATCAGGCGACACTCTCGCACGGTAATTTGTTCATTGAGCCTGGGCTCTTGAGCAGCTATCGCGCTCACCTTCCTTTCTAGACGCACTTAACGTCAACAAAAAATGCCTACAGCGTCAGAGGCTTGCAGGCATCGCATATCATGAAAGCGTGATATTTAAGCGACCCATCAGCTACCGAAGCGCCGAAACAGGTGGAGGAATTACCTCACTTGTGTAAACAACTTGCTCATAGTACCACGGTGAGATTGTATTGCAAGAAGTATTTTTATTTGTAGAGAATATATGTAAAGAATACCTTTCAGAGTACCCTTCATGCTCAAACGCATTGCAATTTTTCAATTTGACCAAACACAACATGCTAATTTGCTATACTCGCGCGAAGTCAGCATTATGCTCGCTGTCAAAGAAAGGATTTCTTCATTATGCTTCGCCACCTTTTACTTATCACAGGTTGCATTTGCTTTGTTTTGGGATTTATAGGCGTTTTCTTACCTGTATTGCCAACCACTCCCTTTCTTTTGCTTGCTACCTTTCTATTTGCGAAATCCTCACCAAAACTTCATACCTGGATCACCAACACTAAAGTGTATCAAAAATATGTTACTCCTTTTAAGAAAGCTGGTGGCATGCCCTTCTCTTCAAAACTGCGCATGCTCGCCATTTCATATTTTGTTTTAGGCGTGAGCGCTTTTTTAGTACAGATTCCTCTTGTCTGGGTAATCCTTGTTTGTGTGGCAATATTCCTTCTTTATCTCGTACTGATACGCATACCGACTACCTCTCTTGAAGAAATTCGCGCAATTCGTCAGGCCAAAGAAGTTAAGTAACTTCTCTCCCAAACAATCCCGCACTTAACGCAATAAATCCCGCTACGTGCGGGATTTATTTAATCAGATTCATTTCTTTGTACTACTTTGGTTACTGACTACTAGTTTACATACACATACAACGTTCGGATTGTGTCATCAAGGTTGTTGGTAATATTCACGGTCGAATAATCATAGAGCAACACCGACGACCAGGGTCTTACGACACCACTTACATCAACCTCACCAGAAAACGAATAACTCTCTTTAGCAAGTACGTTATCTTCGCCTTTGTATTCGGAATACTCTGCTTTGTCGACAGGCAGCGTAACTACATCGTCTGCTATCGGAAGCCCTACCTCTTGTAGGGTTGTCTCAATAATATGCTCCGTTTCCACAAGGTCGTAAAAGCTCAATGAGCCATATCCCAACAATGAAACAGGTGTGGAATAGCCTGCCTGTACAACTACCCCTTCACTATTAAGCCCTAAGTAAGCCATAGGCGTTCCTGAGCGTGTATCTGTAGGCTCATCCATAAGCATATACGTGAGATTTGTAGTGATTACTGCACCTTCCTCAGCATTAGACTGAGCACTCACCTCCACTGCACCTCGTCCAATTTGCTCAACCGCTTGGTCTTTCGTGAGACCCACAAGGCTTACTAAATCAGGGACGCTGGTAATTTTTTCTTCTGCTGCTCCGACGTCTTTAGATTCACTCTGTTCAGTATTTAATGTTTCTAACTTTTGGGAAACCTGCCGCTCTTCTACTTGCTCGCTCGCAATATTTTGGCTCTCAAGAATCAACTGATACGTGTAGTAAACACCAGCACCTATAAGGCCGAAAATAAGCAAAATCACCACTATCAAAACGCGCCTTGTACGACGAGATTTACGCATATAAACAGGTATTGGAGGTGGTTCAACCTTTCCGTGTCTGCCGCTTTTCTCTTGCGTCTCATCATAAACAGGTGCAGCGTCGTCAAAGAGAAGTGCAGGAGCTTCTACTGGCTCAAGACTATCAAAAGCATCAGGGTATTCATCTTCATTATCACCTTGATAACTAAAACCTGACGCATGCACCCCTTTTTCGGTTGAAATAGGCTGGAACGCTTGAGTTAGACCTATCTTTGATTCGTCTATTTGATTTTGCTCATAACTGTCTAAATCTATTGGCTCAAAAGCTTGAGTTAAGCCGATACGATCATCATGAGACTGGGTGCCACGGGGTTCGTTTGAAGCATGTTTTGGCATATTTTTACCTTCCAACTATAAGAAAACGTTATCGCATGAAGAGAATGTAATAAACTACAATAGCAGTTACACCTAAAAGGGCTAACACTATGACAATTTTTTGCGTTAGGGACATAGGTTCTAACTGCAAGTCCGCTTGAGATTCTTCGGAAGGATTTCCTTCACCCTGATCTACACTTTCGGGGTTGTCTAAACTATGAGGAGAAGCATCCACCGTCTCGTGGTGGCTCCCATCATCTACGGAAGAAGACGCTGAAGGTACGGACGTACGTACACCCGCATGAATAACCATCTCATCTACGTCATCGGATGAAACTGAGATATGGGAGAACTTTGAATCATTTGAAACCATCGATATCCTTTCGCTGTATCTTGATTATAAAGGATAAAAACTCACGATACCTTCTTCCAAAGAATTTCCATTGCCAAAGCTATCGAGAATCTAAACCGTATTGCTTTAAAACTAAGTGAGCATTTGATTCAACAAATACACTGCACTCTGCTAATGACATGTGTATCATCACTTCAAATCAAACCGAAAGATTATTTGTGCAACAATATGTTTTAACTAATGAAGAAAGGTTTCACTATGATTAATCTAACACTTGACCAAGTTGTTGAAGGTTTCAAAATTTGTAGTCACGAATATATCCCAGAAATTGAAGGAGATGCCTACACACTCCTTCATCTGAAGAGCGGTGCTAGGCTTTTATATCTCAAAAACGAAGATGTCAATAAGACTTTTTCCATCACCTTTAAAACGCCACCTCAAGACGATACGGGCGTTTTTCATATTCTTGAGCATTCAGTGCTTTGTGGTTCGGAAAAATTTCCTGTTAAGGAACCGTTTGTAAACCTTCTCAAAAGTTCTATGCAAACCTTTCTCAATGCAATGACTTTTCCTGATAAAACCATGTATCCAGTTGCGAGCACTAATGAACAAGACCTTCTTAATCTCATGGATGTCTATCTCGATGCAGTTCTTCATCCCATGATTTACAAAAAACGCACCATTTTTGAACAAGAGGGTTGGCATTACGAACTCGCTAGCAATACAGAAGAAGAATCTGACAATACAGACGAAACAGCCTCTTGCCCTGAGCTTACCATTAATGGTGTTGTATACAACGAGATGAAGGGTGCCTTGTCAGACCCTAATTCAGTTCTCTACCTAAGCCTTCAATCGGCGCTTTTCCCTGATACAACTTATAATTTTGAGTCCGGCGGCACCCCCCGCGCCATCCCTGATCTCACCTATGAACAGTTTCTCGAGAGCCATGCTCAGCACTACCGACTTGATAACAGCTACCTTACTCTTTACGGTAATCTTGACATTGAAAAGATGTTGAAGTTCCTGAGCAACGCCTATCTCAATCCTGTTGCTGAAGAGGAAGAAAAGCGCGCGCAAAAGCGAACTGATGAAGGGAAATCAGCGCTAACGCCCCATCTTATAACCAAGCAACAACCACTCAGAAATCTCAACATTCAAAAAACTATGGCTACCGCACCAGAGAATGCCTGCATGGCGCTTGGTTACGTTATTGGAGACGCCTCAGACCGCACCCGTATGGTCGCCGCAGATATCCTTATAGACGCAATCGCTGGAAGCAATGAGGCTCCGCTTAAGCGCGCACTCCTTAACGCTGATTTTTGCGACGATGCAAGCTCCTTTTTAGCAGATTCCTTGTTGCAGCCTTTTGCCGTCATTCAACTTCGGGGCATTCGCAAAAACGCTGCAAAACATTTCCTTCCTCTCGTTAAAGATACACTCCATTCACTTGCTCACGGCCAACTCGACCATGACTTAATCGAAGCTTCTTTGTCACGTGCTGAGTTTGTTATGCGTGAGCAAGATTTTGGGATGGCAGACGGCGTTGCTCTTTCAATGGCTGCCTTGTCCGGATGGCTTTACGACGACAGCCTCGCAACTACCTACCTTAAATATGAAGAAGATTTTGCCTATCTTCGTCAAGTTCTCAATGAAGGTTATTTTGAAGAGCTCATAAAGAGTATATTCTTATCAAGC
The DNA here is from genome assembly GCA_964369725.1 of uncultured Eggerthella sp. Lineage (GTDB taxonomy): Bacteria > Actinomycetota > Coriobacteriia > Coriobacteriales > Eggerthellaceae > Paraeggerthella. The sequence continues at coordinate 14,158 of CAYJGC010000002.1, read as the reverse complement.
AATCATATGGCCCAAGTTGAAATTATTCCCATAGACGCAAACGATGACCCCTTTGAAGCAGAACGACTAACATCTTGTGCAGCGCGTATGACCAAACATGACTTCACTCAAGTAAAGCAAAAACAAGCTGCCCTTCGTCAGCATCAAGAACAACCCGATTTGCCGGAAGCACTTCTCACGCTCCCTCGACTTTCTATCTCTGATATTGGCCCTGCACCAAAAGAGCCACCCTATGAAGCTTGCCCTTTAAATCCCATTCCAAGCATAAGACACCACGCTACAACGCGAGGCATCACCTACACGTATCGTTACTTCGATTTATCTCATTTTGATTTCGACGACTTACCTTACCTACAGGTTTTATCATTAATGCTTGGAAAGCTAGCTACAGCTCACCATAGTGCCTCCGAGCTCGATACTCTTACCAACGGAAAGCTGGGAAGTTTAACCTTCTTTATCGAAGTCTATGAAGACGAATATGATTTCCATAAAGTTACCCCTCGTTTCACGGTTGGAGCAAGCGCTTTGGCGGAAAATATGGCGTATCTTTTAGACCTCCCGCGTGAAATCATGCTAACAACTGATTTTTCTGATACGAGCAAAATCAAAGACACTCTACAACAACGGCGTATTGGGCTCGAGCAGAGTTTCGCCTCTTCAGGGCACGCTAACGCCATGAGCAGACTTGCTTCATACTACCAAAGTGCGGGTGTCGTACGTCAAAAAATTGGAGGGATTGATTTTTATCGTTTCCTTAAAGATCTTCTTGCAAATTTCGACCAACAGGCAGGTATGCTGAGTTCTAAGCTCACTTCCCTTGCAGAGAGGCTCTTCGTTGACAACACTATGAGAGTGAGCTTCACTGGATCTGATGACACCTATACGCAATTTTGGAATTCTGGCGCAATGCTTAACCGCACAGGTAATATTACCCCGCGTTTAGTTATACCTCAACCAACCCCCCTCAATGAAGCATTCATTGTGCCAAGTGATGTGTGCTACGTCGCTCAAGGATCTGACCGTAGGCTCTTCAACTCCCCTTACACAGGTGCATGGCGAGTTGTCTCTCGTGCGCTCTCATACGACTATCTGTGGAACGAAATTCGCGTGAAGGGCGGCGCTTACGGAGCAGGGTTCGGCACAACCAGAACAGGAAATGCACGGTTCTACTCATACCGAGACCCCAATCTTGATGAAACCATTAAGCGGTTTACTGCTGCCTCAGACTGGCTTAGCAACTTTACACCAAGTCAAAGCGATCTTGAGGGGTATATAGTCAGTACTGTTTCTTCTTTAGATGCTCCATCGAAAACAAGAACGCTTATCCGCTATCAAGATGGAGAATGGCTTACCGGAAGAGATCCCTCCTCTCGTTTGCAATCACGTAAAGAGATGATGGAAGTGACCGCAGCGGATTTTCCAAGGTTTGCCAAACCGCTCAAAGAAATACTCGAGGCAAACACCGTCTGTGTTTTTGGAAGTAAAGAAATCATTGAATCCTCTCAACGCCGCTTTGCCATAGTTGACCTTCTAGGAGAATAACAGCTCAAAGTTTTTTTGCGGAACTTGAAACGTTTCAAGCAGGGAAACCTCATACGTTTTCCCTGCTTGATTAGCCTAATTTTCCAATTTATGTCTATAATGTCATTCTGAAATATTTATCCCGTAAGCCACACCAACGAAAAGTTGCTTGACATAATGTGATCTAAATGATACTTATACAGTAGCATTTAGACGAGAGCGAAAGCGAGAGCGTATGTTAGAAATAAAAAACCTTACATTTGAAGTTCCCTTAAAAGAGGGATCCAAAGAAACTAAGCGTATCATAGACAATCTTTCCCTTACTATTCCCGACGATTGCTTTACCGTGATTACCGGTCCAAATGGTGGCGGAAAATCAACGTTAGCAAAACTCATTATGGGTATTGAACAAGCCACCTCGGGACAAATTATCCTCAATGGAGAAGATGTCACTAACCTTGATGTAGCACAGCGTGCCCAACGTGGAATTGGCTATGGCTTTCAACAACCTGCACGTTTTAAGGGTATGAAAGTAAAAAAACTGCTTGATATTGCTGCGGGGAAAAAACTTCCCATGCTTGCCTGTAACGAATATCTTTCAAAAGTAGGTCTTTGCTCTGCAAATTACTTAACCCGAGAAGTAGACAAGAATCTCTCTGGTGGAGAAGTTAAGCGCATTGAGATAGCTACCATTTTGGCGCGCGATCCAAAATTAGCTATCTATGATGAGCCGGAGGCCGGTATTGATTTATGGAGCTTTGATCGTCTAACTGAAACATTCCGAGACATCCATGAGGCACGAGAAGGCCGTTCCATCGTAATTATTTCACATCAAGAGCGCATCATTCAGCTAGCGGATAAAATTGTTGTACTCCGCAATGGCTCACTTGCTGAAACAGGAACTCCTGAAGAACTTATGCCAAAATTAGGCTTCGTCTCAAAGGGAAATCGAAATTGCCAGCTCAGCAGTCCCACTCAATTACACATTACTGAAATCCCTACTACTTGCTAAAGCATTCTCACAACATCAAAAGCATTAGCTAAGTATTTCTAGAAGGAGACTATTATGGCCGTAGATTTAACCCCTCTTGATAAAGATTTGCTCAACCAGATAGCAAGCATACACGGAATGCCTGACGGTGCATTCAATATTCGCAAAGATGGCGAACTTGTTGAACGTCATTCATCAGCAAATATTGAGATTTCAACAAAAACCGACCATCCTGGTATTGACATACATATCAAAGCAGGAACCAAAGGTGAAACTCTCTATATCCCCGTCATAGTGACCAAAGCTGGTATTAAAGACTTGGTATACAATACCTTTTACATAGAAGACGATTGCAACGTGACTATCATTGCTGGATGCGGCATCCATAATGACAGTCATGAAGCATCAGGACACGATGGCATTCACACCTTCCATATTGGCAAAAATAGTCGGCTAAAATACACCGAGAAGCACACGGGTCTTGGCGAAGGAACAGGTGAGAGGCTACTCAACCCCACTACCAATGTCTTTATGGATGAGAATTCTTTGTGTGAGATGGAGTTGACGCAGCTACGTGGTGTATCTTCAACAACACGCGACACCAATGCAGAACTTGGTGCGGGCTCAAAGCTTATTCTTAACGAAAAGCTCCTTACCCATGACGACCAAATTGCAATCTCCAATATGAAGGTTGAGCTTAAAGGCGAAGACTCAAGCGTGCAAGTTATCTCGCGCTCAGTTGCTCAAGATACCTCTAAGCAAATTTTTAACCCACTTGTTATAGGCGAAGCGGCATGTCGCGGGCACATCCAATGCGACGCCATTCTCATGGGAAAAGCTAAGGTAACGGCGATTCCAGGCATTGAAGCCGCTCACGAAGATGCACTCCTCGTTCACGAAGCTGCCATCGGCAAGATTGCTGGCGAACAGATTATCAAACTTATGACACTCGGTCTCTCAGAAGAAGAGGCAGAGCAAGAAATATTAGAAGACTTCTTGAGTTAATCATCAGATAACTCAACTCAAATGCTATGTGAACATGCCGCTTATGAAAGCGGCATGTTATTTTGTAAGCTATTCAAACCTATCTACGAAATAAAGTATTAATGCGGCGGATGTAGGAGTACACAATTCGCCAGGCAACTGTGAAGAATTACTCGGTATTCCTTTTTTCAAAATGGCTGCTGTAGCGGGAGCAGGGATCGCAAGCTGCCCATGAGCACATTCGACAAACCCTGTTCCTGTTTGTATAAAGGTAGAGACAATTTCTTTTGGATTGTATGCCTCAATTGCAAGACAAATGGTTAGTGCGTTAACAATACCACTACCCTCTCCAACCTCGTGAAAATGCGTCTCCTCAACACGACAACCATGAGCCGTCGCTTCAGCCTCAGCCAATATCGTGTACACACCACGCATGTCGCATTTCACTTTTTTGCTAACGTTAAGCTGCTCTATTGTCTCAATAACACGCGAGAGATTACGATGATGAACACTTGGAACACCCGCACTAAGCGCCTTGTGGTGTATCTCATGTGCCTGTTCCTCCGAAAGATGCTTAAGCGTTTCAGACAATATCTGACTTCTTCGCGCATCGCTTGCAAGATTCCATCTAAGCACTGTCATATCTCAACCCCTGTCTATACTTGCGTGATTAATCAAATGAGCCTGGTATCCGGCTCCAAAACCATTATCGATATTTACTACCGAGACACCTGATGCGCAGGAATTAAGCATTGCAAGCAATGCGGCAACGCCACCAAAGTTTGCGCCGTAGCCAACACTGGTGGGCACAGCTATGACAGGACACGAAGCAAGACCGCCTATAACACTAGCCAATGCGCCCTCCATACCAGCAACCGCAACGACAGCTTGCGCTGAGGAAATATCTTGAACATGAGACAGCAACCGATGAATACCTGCCACCCCTACATCGTAAAGCCGTAGCACCTTATTCCCAAGAAATTCCGCGACGAGTGCTGCTTCTTCCGCAACAGGAAGATCACTTGTTCCTGCTGCCGCCACAACAATTGTTCCATTGCCGTTTGGTTCAGGCATTTCGCCAAACACCCCAAGACGTGCTAAGTCATGATAGGTAAACTGAGGGAACGACAAATCCTCCTCAAGCAGTAAAAGCATTTCATCCGCTTTTTCCTTATCAAGACGCGTAATAAGTAAAGATTTTTGTCCTTCTTCAAGTAATTTTTTAGAAATCCCCGCTAGTTGTTGAGGAGTCTTACCTTCTCCATAGACAACCTCAGCAACACCTTGTCTAATTGCTCTATGATGGTCAACCTTCGCGTAACCCAAATCTGTAAAAGGAGCTGTCTTAAACAACTGCTCCGCTTCATAAACCGTTATATCCCCTGCTGCAACATCTTTGAGTAAGATACGTAAATCTTCTTGATTCATCTATTGCTTCCTTACAAAAAAATGACAGGCGTACTTTACTTTAAGCGCCTGTCATTACAATCGATACAATATTTGCTAACGAACTTTTAACTACGAAGATGAATTATTGGCAGAATCTGCCTCGTCCGTCGATGATGCTGAAGAATTCGTGGACGACGAAGTTGTATTAGACGAAGATGCTCCTGAGGTAAGTGGCGTATTACTAAAATCGAGCGCCGTACCTAGCCATTTCATTTCAATAACCGAAATTAAACCATTGCCTTTTAGGGTGACCACAGCGTTTGAAACTGCCTGCTTTAGGTCAGCATTAGAATCAAGCACGCCAATTGAATACCCGCTTGGTTGCTGCATAAGCCCCACCAAATAAGCGTCAGTACCCAAAGAGTTTGCAACATACGTACCAATAAGTGCATCTGAAGCCACATAGCTCACTTCTCCTGCCGTAAGCGATCCAAAAGCAGCTTCTAAATCCTCGGTTGCGAGGAGTGCCTCTTGTCCAAATTCATTCGTTACCGCCCATGCACTTTTTGAAGAAACTTGGGCAGCTGTCAGAGAAGGAGCAGAGGCAGTTGGCAGTCCTGCGTTTTCAGTAAGAGAAAATAAAGCAACTGATGTAGGTATATATATCTCTGAAGTCCAGAAGCCAACACTCGTATCTGACTTGTCAACTCCCATAACAATGTCAACCTGCTTACTGGTAAGTGCCGCTTCTAAATCAGTGCCAACATCAACAACCTCAAGCTTCAAACCTAAGCTGTCTGCCAAAGCTGCAGCTATATCGACATCTATGCCAACAATTTCAGAATTGTCAGACACAACTCCAGCAAGCGGTGCACTTGCCGTATTAACACCCACACGTAAAATACCATCTTCACTAATTGCAGGTGAGGCTATTGTAGGAGTTTGCTCGGGAGGCGTGTAAGTAGTTTGCTCAGCGCAACCCGCCAAAAAAACACCAAGCGCCAACAAGGAAACCAGAACCACTACACGAGAAATAGCTCTCTTAAAATTCTTCATGCTAACCTACCTTTATCTTACGCTCTTAAATAAGCGCTTCTTTTGACTGACCTAGTCTTTGCCCCCACACCCGCGCACTGGAACTAAAGCTTGCGCCGTACGTTCTCTCGCTTGTTGCGACGGTATGCCGCTTACAATTTACAAGCGGTGCGACTTACCTCTAGGATACGCCATGATCGCTATGCAAAGCTACATAACTTACGTGGATCCTTTTGACCGCATCTGCCTTGGACTAAGGTTAACACCCGCAACTACAGACTCAAAAGAAGCTTACTTAGTTTAGCAGAACATAGAAGTTGCCATAACCACACAATAGGAATCTGCTCTATTTGCAGATAAATTCCCTTACCTTGTTTACTCTATCGCACACAAACAAGAATCGCGCTATGTTCATGCTTGATTCATGCAAAACACTGTTAAGATTACATGCAGCTTTTGAATGCTAAGCTTTCAAGCATGAAACGGACTTACAAAAATCATCCTACATCTTCACGAGAGCAAAACTTCATTCAAACCGCTTCTAACTCTTTTACTCAGACGCAACACATAGCAAGACGCCCTCTTATAAAAACATTATGCGAAGCTTTTTCAGAAACAATTTGGCCCACGCGCTGTGCTATATGTGATAGGCCAAACGAATTAGTCTGCCCTCAATGCAAGCTTAATCTTATCTATCTTGACTGGTGGCAGGCTTGTCCGCGGTGTGGCGCACCACAGGGAAAAATACAGTGTACTGAATGCAACGAGCTTACCCTTGCGGAATTAGGAAAATACTCTTTACCGTTTGAACACTGTGCAAGCGCGGTAATTCTCGATAATAAAGCTCTACAACTCGTAAGAATCTGGAAAGACCTTGGAGAAAGACGTCTTGTAGAAGTTATGGCTAAGCTTATGACACAAGTTGTTAATCCAGCATGGTTGACGGATAAAACGTCTGTTGTACCCATCCCTGCCACCGCTGCGGCCCGAAGGCGACGAGGTTTTGATCACTCCAAAGACTTATCGGAATCATTTGCAAATCAACTTAACCTAGAAACATATTCACTATTCAAAGCACCCCATACGCGCGACCAAAGAAAACTAAGTCGCAGCAACCGGCTTAGCAATATGGCCGGCTGTTTTCGCCTTTTGGACAACTGCGCCATACCTAAACATATCATTTTAGTGGACGACGTATACACTACAGGAGCAACTCTTCTCACAGCTGCAGAGACCGCTAAAGCAGCAGGTGTAGAAACAGTATCTTGCATTACCTTTGCGCGTACGTGGTGAGCAAAACTTAGTCGTCCTTCAAGTCAGGCAAAACTAAAGATGCTTTACGTTATTTTTCAGGGTGTGAAGAATCTTGAACGTGCGCAAACTCACTCACATCTACTGATACGCTATGACGAATAGGCTTCCACTGACATTTGCGCACCAAAGCTACTAAGGCTATAGGAATATAAGTAATCATAAAAATGGGGAACGTAAACATATAAAATATTTTTTTCTTGCTAGTCGAACGTATAGACTTCCATTCGACAATAGTCGTCAAAACACCAAAGGCAAACATAAAAATGAAGTAGTTGAACAAACAAAAAACAATAGAAACGATTGAAGATTCAATGATGATATAAGACGGCATCAGCCCAAGAAGAGACAAAATGATCACCGACGCATTAAACGCCACTGCAGCAATGGTAAGAAGCATTCCGGGAGCAACGGTCATAAACATGTCATAGCAAGCAAAACGAAAGCCTTTGGGATTAGTGAAAATCCCTTTCAACAATGAACCACTGTATTTTCCCAGCACCTGGTAAAAACCCTTTGCCCATCTAAAGCGCTGATTCCATGAATCGCGAAATGTCATAGGCTGTTCATCGTAAAGAATTGCTGTTGGGCAATAGCTAATTCGTACACCTTCAGCAATTGAATTGGCTGAAAATTCAATGTCCTCAGTCAGCAAATGCCACTTCCATCCGCCGTGACCATTGATCACGTCGGCAGCTATAAAAAACCCTGTGCCCGATATTGCACAGCTTGTGTTAAGCGTAAGGCGTGCCTGATTCAAAAACTTTGCCTCGCGTAAAAACCATACGGCATAACCTGCAGAAATCCAATTCGATCCATAGTTTTTTGAATTACGATAACTCGTTGAAGCTTTTGCCCCATTGTCATAGGTTTTATTCATTTCACGGAAGTAGTTTTCGTCCAAAACATTATCCGCATCAAAAACAAAGAAGGCCTCGTAACCTTTGTGAGCATATTCTTCTTGGATAAACTGAAATCCATAGTCAAGCGCATAACCTTTGCCAATTTTTTCAGTGTTGTTACGCACAAAAACCGTGGCGCCAGAGTCGCGAGCAACTTCAGCAGTGTTGTCAGTGCAATTATCTGCGATAACAAATATATCTATCAAATCCGATGGATAATTTTGCATTCGAATTGAACGTATGAGGTCTGCTATAACCGCTCCCTCGTTACGCGCAGAAACCATTACCGCATATTTATGATTCTCTTTTGCCTCTAACTTTTTTGGCTGGCGAGTAAGAACTACGAACACATAATACAACTGATAGGTGTAGCAAAAAGTAAAGGTAAGAAATATGCAGAAGTTAAAAATATCTACAAACGAAACCTGACTCAGCACAATTATCTTCTTTCTCCAACACCGCAAACTAATTTATAAGGACAATAAAGAATACACGACAATTAAAAAGTTTTAAGCGAAGAAAACAAATTCGTTGCTTTTATTGCAATTATCATAGAGAAAATCTAAGGATTATGCAGTCAGTCTTCATCATACCTTCACAAGATAACGCCCGAAATACCTCCACTATTAAACCTTTTCAGAGTCTTGCTATCTATTTGCTGCTATCTTGTTGCATTTTTCTTCCCAATGCCTTGCGTGTGATACCCTATCACGCACAGTTAAGCAATAAACTACACACGGAGGAATTCATGTCTCAAAATTGTGACATTCACGACATTAATCTTGCTGATGCGGGCCTTGCGCGTATTATGTGGGCAGACCGCGATATGCCCGTCCTTGCGTCGATCCGCGAGCGCTTTGAACGAGAGCGCCCCTTAGAAGGTATTCGTATTGGTGCCTGCATGCATGTTACCACTGAAACTGCCAACCTTATGCGTGCGCTCGTTGCTTCAGGAGCTGAGGTTACTCTTTGCGCATCAAACCCTCTCTCTACCCAAGATGATACTGCCGCTTCTCTCGTCCGTGACTTTGGCGTAAATGTGTATGCTATTACCGGAGAAGACATGGAGACATACGACCGTCATATTGAGGCAGTTATTGCCACCAATCCTCAAATCATCATGGACGATGGTGCTGACCTTGACACTGCATTGCATACCAAGTTCACCGACAAGCTTACCCATGTTATTGGCGGAACCGAAGAAACAACAACGGGTGTTATTCGCCTCGCATCAATGGCGGCAGAAGGAACACTTGCCTATCCTGTTTTCAATATCAACGATGCAAATACCAAACACTGCTTCGACAATCATTACGGTACGGGACAAAGCACTCTTGACGGTATTGTGCGCGCTACCAACCGTTTGCTCTGCGGACGCACTATAGTAATTTCTGGATATGGATTCTGCGGAAGCGGTCTTGCACGTCGTGCAAGCGGTATGGGCATGAACGTCATTATTTGCGAGGTTGATCCACTCAAAGCACTTGAAGCACATATGGAAGGCTTCCGTGTCATGAAAGCGCAAGATGCAGCTCGCTTTGCCGATGTCTGGGTTACCGTTACCGGCAACTGCAAAGTTGTTGACGCTCCAGCTTTTGAAAGCATGAAAAATGGAGCTATTATTTGCAACTCTGGCCATTTTGATTCCGAAATTAATATTACTTGGCTAGAAGAACATGCTGTTAAAGTTGAAGAAATTAAACCTTTAGTGGAAGAGTACACTCTTGCCGATGGACGCACGATTATTGTTTTAGCACAGGGTCGTTTAGTAAACCTTGCGTGTGCCGAAGGGCATCCAGCAAGCGTTATGGATATGAGCTTTGCCAATCAAGCACTAGCTGCAGAATATCTTTTCAAACATGCCGCCGAACTTGAAAATATGGTTTACGATGTGCCTGCTGCTATTGATGAAAGCGTTGCACGAGTCAAACTTGAAACCCTTAATCTTGAAATTGACACCCTAACGGAAGAGCAAATTTCCTATATGAATTCATGGAACTTTGAACAGGCTTAGCACCTAGCTCAACAGATTACACCCGCTACGCCGCATTTCTTTCATGAAGTGCGGCGTTTATTTTGAAATTACTTCTTCCACAAACCAACGGGGGTCCTCAAAATAGAGACAAGTGCTTTTACCTCCAATGCGGACAATAAAACGCGTTCCCACACCACCTACTTTAAGCGAAGCAGCGCGACGCTTGTCCATTACTTCATCTATGTCAAAAATGCGACCATCTTCCCATACAATAGAAAGAGGCCTATACGTTCCATCTTCAAAATAACGAACGAGCACTTCAACATAACGCTTGCGCCAACTTTCTATACCCTGCACCACCTCTCCACCTCCTTCTAAAAAATTCTCAAAGATTGCTACGTTGCAACACTCCATCAATATAGTAGCTTTTTAATAGCCACAGGATCTACTCCTGTCTATCACCTTCTTGAAGCTTTACTCAACGATAAAAAACACCTATTGGATGTACCGTGTTTTCTTTTTTAATATCTGTTCCAGCAAGTGTTTTGTCCGCCAATTCAACACCTCTAACAATACAAGTGTTACCATACCGCCGCCTTAAATCATCAATAACAAAATCCAACTTCTCTTTCTGATTATTTGTATCTTCAAAAAGAGAAAGTTGTGTCGAGTCTTCTAAGACAGAGAGGTCTGTTGCCCGTACAGATAACGCTCGCAGAGGATGCTCTTTATCAAGAGGTTCATGTAAAGCAAGTAGATTGAAGGCAGCGTGTGCAATATCGGAAGTAGATGCCGTAGGCCTCCGCAGCTTGACCTGCCTTCCATACCCTGACAAATCAAGAGCACTGCGCACTCCAATGCTTACCGTACGAGCCCGCATACCATCTTCTCTTAGACGTTGCGCTACTGATTCAGACAACAACCAAATAAGAGCTTTGGCATCTACCGTGCTCACGATATCATGCGAAGTAGTTAATCCATTGCCGTAGCTTTTGATGGTTCTATCCACCTTGCGCTTATACGAGTCATAGGGTAAGACTTCTGCTATGTCTTCCCCGCGAGCATACGTACGCAAGATAAACCCTACCTTGCCAAAACGTCGCTGCAAGAAAGCATCTGAAGCATGAGCAAGCTCCCCGATGGTGTGAATATTAGACGCATGAAGTTTACGCTGAGTTGCAGCACCTACATATAAAAGCTCCCGTACCGGGGCGTTCCATACGATTTCTTGATAGTTCCCTTTGTCTATAGTGGTAATGGCGTCAGGTTTTTTATAATCACTTCCAAATTTTGCAAAAACCTTATTCCAGCTTACTCCAATAGATACTGTTACTCCTAATTCTTGCTTTATCCGCCCACTAATTTCTGATGCAATTTCATGAGCGTTCCATCCATGGCGCCAAAGCGAGCCGGTTACATCAAGCCAACTTTCATCTAAACCGAAAGGCTCAACCAAGTCGGTATACTGGTTGTATATCTCACGCGCCATTTCTGAATATCGTTGATAAAGTTTATAGCGCGGCGGAACAATAATAAGGTGAGGACATTTTTTACGCGCCTGCCATAACGGTTCCGCAGTTTTGATGCCGTAGGCTTTCGCTTCGATACTCTTAGTCAAAATAATACCGTGACGCAATTCTTCCTTCCCTGCAACCGCAATAGGCTTTCCTCTCAATTCTGGACATTGAGCCTGTTCAACGCTAGCGTAAAAAGAATTCATGTCGCTATGCAAAATCACCCGTTCCATACTTAGACAACACTCCTTCTTTTTAAGACTTCATAATAGAACTTATGTTCGCATTAAGAGAAAGTGAAGTCAACCGAACAAACCATGGAGATTAGGTCACAACGAAATAAGGTATCGTCAAAAATAGTTCTTCCCTTTTCTTATTTTTTTGTTATTATGTTCTTCGTGCTTTTTGCACAGAGCGAGTGCGGGCGTGGCGGAATTGGCAGACGCGCCAGGTTTAGGTTCTGGTGAGGAGACTCGTGGAGGTTCAAGTCCTCTCGCCCGCACCAATTAAGGGGAGCGTGCCCTATGGCCCGCTCCCCTTAATTTTTTTGCAACACAAATTTGAGGTTGGAATCTTATTAGGTAAACAAGGAAAGGGGTTGATCCACGTATGGAGGCAATCAAAAAAGCTTGGGGGGCATGGAATGACATCAGTCTTATTGCTCGCATTGTAGCTGGCTTAGTTATTGGTACCGTGTTGGGAATTTTTCTTCCTAATGTTGCAAGTATCGAGCTTATGGGAACTTTATTTTCTTCAGCATTAAAAGCAGTCGCTCCGGTTCTGGTCTTTTTCCTTGTAATCAGCGCTTTAGCAAACGCAAAAGCCGCTGGATCAATGAAGTCTGTTATCCTTCTTTATGTAGCAAGCACCTTTATTGCGGCACTTATTGCAGTTATTGTAAGTTATCTTTTTCCTCTTACACTCACCCTTGATATCCCTGCCGCAGACCGCACTTCGCCGGCAGGAATTGCTGAAGTCTTAACAACGCTGTTTATGAACATTGTTGCAAATCCGGTAGATGCACTCATCAACTCTAATTATCTTGGCATTTTGGCATGGGCAATCCTTCTTGGCATAGCTCTTCGTGCAGCCCAGCAAAATACCAAAGATCTTTTCACCAATGTAGCGGATGCTGTTTCGCAAGTGGTACGCTGGATTATCGCTTTGGCACCTTTTGGCATTTTGGGGCTTGTTTACACATCAGTAAGCACGAGTGGTATTGAAATTTTCACCGAATACGGTCAAATGCTTTTACTCCTTGTTGGCTGCATCCTCTTTATTGCTCTTGTCACCAATCCTCTGCTTGTCTTTTGGGGAACTCGCAAAAACCCCTACCCCCTTGTATTTCGCTGTCTAAAAGACAGTGCAATCACTGCATTTTTCACCCGCAGCTCTGCAGCAAATATTCCCGTTAATTTAGAATTATGCCGCAAGCTAGGTCTCAACAAAAATACTTATTCAGTGTCTATTCCTCTCGGAGCTACAATCAATATGGCTGGAGCTGCCGTCACTATCACCACCATGACCATGGCAACTGCTCACACTATGGGTATAGCTATCGACTTCCCCACTGCCGTTATCCTGAGCGTTCTTGCAGCTGTGGCTGCTTGTGGGGCTTCAGGCGTTCCGGGTGGATCTCTTTTATTGATACCTCTTGCTTGTTCCTTGTTTGGTATTGGTGCCGATGTCGCCATGCAAGTCGTCGCTATAGGCTTTATCATTGGCGTTGTTCAGGACTCTTTTGAAACCGCACTCAACTCTTCTTCAGACGCTCTTTTCACCGCAACAGCTGAATATCGCGAATGGCGCAAAGAAGGCAAGGAGATTACATTTAACGGCAACGAATCAACCAAATAATAAGCAGCATAAGTTCTATTGAATTCTACAAAAGGCGACTTAAGGTTGCCTTTTGTTATTTCTGAAGCAAATAATTTTACAATTTTGTAGAACCTAATAAGATAAACAAAACGCCCATCCACCAGCTAAAACCCTATCACTACTCGTTTTTCATACGGACCTGTACATCATGACTGCAGACGTTTTTTAAACTTCACCTAAGCCTCATTGTCTAAGCTTTCCCTATATTCTAACTGAACTCACACAGCCCAGCGATTTCTTAATCCGTGTTGCGGCTAGTATGGAAAGTTTCGCTACTCCAGCGGTACAGCATATTAAGAAGTATTTACAAATTTCCTCTTGCACTTGCATAGAAGTATCTGTATAATTTCCCTTCGTGCCTTGGTGGGTGTAGTTCAGTCGGCTAGAACGCCAGATTGTGGCTCTGGAGGTCGTGGGTTCAAGTCCCATCACTCACCCCAGTATTTTTTGAGAATGGCACTTGCGTCTTTGTTCGGAATGCTCTAGAATAGCAAACCGCTTCATTAGCGCAAAGTACTTTTATGGGCCGTTAGCTTAGTTGGTAGAGCAGGGGACTCTTAATCCCAAGGTCGAAGGTTCGAATCCTTCACGGCCCACCATGAACTTTTTAAAACCAAACAATGTTTGGTTTTTTCTTTTTCTAGCGCTTCCCTTCTAT
>CAYJGC010000001.1:132027-137139 GCA_964369725.1 uncultured Eggerthella sp. | reverse complement strand
CAGAACATCTTAGTATGGTTCGTCCAAATTAGCATAGGCATGAGCATCGGTTTCAAGCGGAAAGAACTTCTCTTGGCGATAACGATCAAGAGCCACCAGAGCAATCATGCCAGCATTGTCTCCGCACGCAGAAAAGGGCGGCAAAACCAGTCTCACACCCAAACGCTGGCACATAACCTCATAAGCCTCACGCAATACCGGATTTGCAGCAACACCGCCTCCCAGACAAAACGTAGGCGCACCCGTTTGCTTGAGAGCCATCTGCGCCTTTTTAACCTGAACATCCACAACAGCCTGCTGAAAACTTGCACAAATATCAGGGATATTAAGCTCGCGCCCTGCCGCACGTTCGTTATTGATATAGGTCACCACAGCTGTTTTAAGACCCGACAATGAAAAGCGCAAATCTCCCGAATGCATCATAGCGCGCGGGAAAGCAATGGCATCGGCACACCCAAGCGCCGCCTGCTTTGACACTGCCGGACCTCCCGGATAGCCCAAACCCAGCGCTTTTGCCACCTTGTCAAACGCTTCCCCCACCGCGTCATCAATAGTTGCTCCCAGCGTTTCGTACACGCCCCAGTCTTTCATATGTACCAGCAACGTATTTCCGCCCGAAACCAACGACACCACTGCTGGCGGTGTAAAATCTGGCGCACCAATTTTATTTGCGTAGAGATGTCCTTCTAGATGATGCACTCCGATAAATGGCTTTTGCGCCGCCCATGCAACACCTTTGGCAAAAGCCACTCCCACCACCAAAGCCCCCACCAAGCCAGGCGCATGAGTAACCGCGACGGCATCAAGGTCTTTCCAGTTCAACGAAGGCACCTCAAGGTGTTGAGCCGCAACGTCAAAACATTCATCACACACACCGCAAATTGCTTCGATATGTTTTCTACTGGCTATTTCAGGCACAACGCCGCCAAAACGTGCATGAAAATCTATCTGGGAAGCCACCACATCTGAAACCAACTGACCTTCACCATCGACAATAGCTGCAGCGGTTTCGTCACACGATGTTTCAATAGCTAAAATCAAAGGATGTGAAACACAATTCTTTAGCTTACGGGCAGATGCAGAAGAATTGCGCGCTTCATCAATCTGTAACTGCATTCCTGCAACATCAACTTGAGCAAGCGGCAAAGGTCCTTCCAAAATGCAGGCATCTTCTCCGTCGGGGTAATAACGCGGGCGAACGCCAAGGGGACAAAGCTGCAAGCTTTCATAAAACGCTTGTGCACCTTTATTGCTTGCACGCACTTCAAGCGAACAACTAGTTGCGCCTAAATCGCGCGCATCAGAAGCTACGCGCGCTAAAAGTTCGCGGGCAATACCATGGCGACGCCACGCAGGATTGGTACCCACTTTAAGTATTTGCACTTGGCCATCCACAATCCAACCGCCCGCATAACCAACCAACTCGAGTGTCGGAGCAGTCTGCTCAGGCTGCATATCAAGCGCCTGAGTGTCGTTTGACTGTTCCGCATTGCCCCCTTGAGCGCCAAGCACATGCTGCGCACCGGATGCCTGACACGCATCAAACACCTGCTGTGCGCCGCATGGTTGCTGAGTACCGGGCGCTTGCTGTTCGTCGGGGGCCGGCGCATACGCCGCCCACCAGGTACGGTCTGCGCGCGGCAACTCATCTGCAAAAGACTGAGCACTCCAAGCATCTTCTGGCAACACACACGCATCCAAACAGGCCACTGCTGCCACATGAGCAGCATCAAGCGGCTTGTAAACTATACCTTGCTCATTAGGCAGGGCATTCAGTATGGCCGTGTCATTCATGCTTGCTCGCTGATCGCGACGAGAAGCAGTGTCTTGTACGCCAGCTGTTAAATTCTTGGGGTCATTTTTTGCAAGCCGGATACGCTCGTTTTCTTCTGCATCTGAAAGCCGTGTATACACAGGCAATGCAAAAGCGGGGTTATGTCGCTGAGCGTCCAGCGGATCTACCTCATTTGCGCGCCAAGCATCTTGCAATGCCAGCAACAACCCTCTGCCTGAAGGAGCCCATACCGCTTGATTAAGCAGTGTTCCACAAGGGGTAAATAGATCTTCATACTTGGTAAGCCCATCGCCCGAAATAAAACACTGCTTCGCGACACATGCTTGAGCCCATGTATCGTCAGCCATCAGCTCTTCGACGGCCATCTCTGCTTTTACTACACGATCTGCGTCAAGTCGCTCAATGCCTGCATCCTGCAATCGATAACGAACAGGATACACTTCCTTACGCATGGCATCTGCCACAACAGCAAGCAAACCGCGCTCTCCCTCACGCCAAGCATTCCAAGCCACCACATCGAGCGACGAAACGCCAATCAAGGGCGCCTCTAGTGCGGATGCGATACCTTTTGCTGTGGCCATGGCAATACGCACACCAGTAAACGAACCCGGCCCACACCCCACTACCACGCAAGCAAGCTGTTCTTGCTGCACGCCTTCCGCGCTTAGCAGTGCATCAATGCGCGGCAACAGCTGCGTATTTGATGCGCGATGCGCCGCCACCTCTATCGAAGCAACCAACTCAACACCGCAACTAGCGGGCTGCAACAAACCAAGCCCTATGGCAATTACTTCATTTGATGTGTCAAATGCAAGGACGTAATGTGCTCGCAAAGATGCACCTTCGGGTCGCAGCATAGTACTATTCACTTAAAATTACCTCGCAGATTTCATGAGTCGAGATTTAGAATCCTTTGCCCAAAGGAACAAAAGCTGTCGGGAACGATCGCCAAAAGCATGAGCAAACACCTTGCGATCTCCCTTTTCGTCCATACTTAATATGATTTCCAAATAACTATACGGAAGAGAATCGGGGAAACGCTCACCCCATTCAATGAATGATGCACCGTCAGAATCAACCGTTTCGTAAAAGCCAATATCTTCAAGCTGCTCAGCCGAATCAAGGCGGTATAAGTCAAAATGGTACAAGGGCAACCTGCCACTAGGATACGTAAGCATGATGTTAAACGTTGGGCTGGTTATTTGATCACGAATGCCCAGACCTGCAGCAATTCCCTGAACAAATTGCGTTTTTCCTGCGCCAAGATCGCCAGAAAGCACCACGGTATCCCCCGCACGCAAATACGGCGCGAGCGTAGCCGCCAGCTGCTTTGTTGCATCTGATGAGGTGGTCACGCGTATATATGCAAGTCCATTATTTCCCATAGCGCACATGATACGCCATTCGCACGCCCCACGAAAGTCGCATCTAAAAATCTACGGGATAGACAGACCCTCAAAGACTGAGATATTGAGGGTTGCCGTGCACCGTGTTGTCTGCAACTGGGATAGACAGACCCTTAAAACCTGAAACATCAAGGGAAACGACACCTTATCCACCACAACACTCCTGCTAACTCGCATGAAAATGAAACACCTTCTTGTGAAATTATCGGAACGGGGGCGATAATGCAGACAGGAGCTACACCCCAACCTTGGCGCCAAAAAGCACCGAACTATCTCTTTGCTACAATTTGGCAGACACTTCGCAAAGAGTCCAAGGTTTTCCTGCTTACGCTTACAGCAGGCTGGTATACTAAAGTACAACCAACAAACACGCAGGTCGCCTCTTGCAGACCTGCACGCTTGGAAGGAGCAGCATGCTTTACGACAACGTTATGGTTCCCTTTGATGGATCAGAATCAGCCATGGCTGCGCTTGCCGAAGCCATACGCTATGCCAAAGAAGACCCCGGCATGAACCTCTTCATCGTACAAATTATCGATACCGAAGATTTGGTTGCAGCCAAACTTAACACACCCGCACTACAAAGAAGTGCCGTGCCTGAAGGAATGCGCGAAGCCCTTGACGAAGTTATTAAAGATGCCAGCAAGACCCTTCACCGTCAAGTTGACGAAATGCTGCACGGACTCATGAACAGAATAGAAATTGACTTTCTTGAAGAAACAAACCCCGGTGCACAAATTGTAGCGTACGCACAAGAAAACAAATGCGACCTCATTGTTATGGGATCGCGCGGGTTAGGTGGCTTGCGCGGCATTTTGGGCAGCGTAAGCAGTCTTGTTCTTCGCGAAGCAGATATGCCTGTATTAGTGGTTAAAGACTAGCAATTTTAAACTCTGAGCTGGGGAAACGAATCTCGGAACAGGGCTTTCCCAAGTAATAGTAAAAGAAACAGGTCAGATGCGCGAGCACCTGACCTGAACATTTTATGGAGCCAACGACCGGATTTGAACCGGTGACCTGCTCATTACGAGTGAGCTGCTCTACCAGCTGAGCCACGTTGGCATGCATATGCAACCTCTTCCGAAGTGCAAACAAGAACTATAGCGAAATCGCATCAGTTCCGCAAGAATAATTTTACTTTTACTTTATTTTGATATCCAACTCACAAAAATAGTATATGAGCAAAACAGACCCAGCTACGCTTATTTCGCCTTTAATAATGACGATTGCGTAAAGTGAGCCCTATAAACCTTTGATTTATGGCAAGATGGAATCTTACATAATTACTCATTAGTATACGCATGCATTGACAAGACGCAGCACGAAAAGAAGTAGCCGCCAAAACGTAACGGTGCCCTGTTAGCGTTTTGCAAAAGCACCGTATACCACACAGGGATACAACGTGAGCACTGACAGCAAAGAAAGTCAGTCGCCCGACAAAGGAGAAAGCATGGGAATTTTTTCTAGATTTGAAGGCAAAATGGAAGACACCTTTGAAGGCGCCGCAGATCACTTGGCGAATGCACCCATCTCCCCTGTTCAAATTGCTAAGAAAGCAGAGAAACAAATGCGCCGCGAAAAGATGCTCGGCGCAGGAAAACAGTACGCCCCAACCCTGTATACCGTTTTAGTAAACGACGAAGACGATCGCCGTCTTTTTGGATACTACCCCACTCTTGCTGGCGAAACTGAAACATACCTTGCTGCTAAAGCCGCAGAACATGGTCTTGTGATGGATGGCCAACCGTTGGTTCGCTTTATTGGCGATGAAGGCCTCAAGCACGGAAAATTTGATGTAGTGGCAGAAATGGTTGCCGCGCCCATTATCGCGCAATTGCGCCAAGAGGAGCTTCAGCGCTACGGTCTTGCTGGTGGACCTTCCTCATATGGTGCTCCTCAAAACTACAACGA
>CAYJGC010000001.1:58317-131927 GCA_964369725.1 uncultured Eggerthella sp. | reverse complement strand
GCTACGGTCTTGCTGGTGGACCTTCCTCATATGGTGCTCCTCAAAACTACAACGAGCCTTCACCTCAACCCGCTCAACCCGTCTACGACAATGGGTACAACAACTCTTACGACTACTATGATGCCCCTCAGGAAGCCAATGCTGCCAATCCTTACGACATGTCAGGTACAGCTGGCGACCCTTATGGTGCTGCCGGTGACCCCTACGCTGCAGCTGGAGCTGATATGGGCGCCGCAGCAGCCGCTGGAGTTGCCACCGCCGGCGCTCACATGGGCGCTGCCGCCGCAGCTCCTCATACGCTGGTATTTGGCGCAGACCATTCAGCACCAGCACAAGCCCCAACTTACCCCGCCATGCGTGCACGCATTATCGACGAAGCAACGCATCGCCCCTTCGACCTCACTTCCTCAAAAGCTTCGATAGGCCGAGAATCAAAAAATGACATTACTGTGCATGACCCCAACGCTTCTCGCGCTCATGCAGAGCTCGTCTTAAGCCCCCAAGGAATCTGGATTCTCACCGACCTAAATTCCACCAATGGCACTTCAGTCAACGGACGGAGAATTTCTTCACAGCCCTTACAAGACGGAGACCGCATTACCATTGGTACAACCAATCTCGTGTTTTCTCAAGCTTAACTAGGAGGAAGGACTCCTTGTGATAGACATTGTATTGCTCATTGTTCGACTGCTCTTTGTCGCACTTCTGTACCTTTTTCTTTTTGCCATCATGCGCACAGGAATTGGTCTTGTACGGGGACAGCGGCGCAAGGAGCACGCATGGAATCTTTCGGTTGAAAAAGGACCAAAAGAATTACGCGGTGTGTCTATCGTTGTGCGTGGGCCTGTCATTGTAGGACGCAGTCCCGGGTCCGACATTGTGATTGGTGCTGGCTTTGTTTCCGGTCGTCATGCCCGCTTTAATCTTATGGGTCAAAACTTATTTGTCGAAGACCTTGGCTCCACTAATGGTACTGCCGTCAATGGGCACATCATTGACGGACCTGCGGCATTAAAAGACAAAGATGTCGTTAATATTGGTGATGTCGCTATTCGGGTAAGGTTTAACTAATGGCTTTTCGCAGCTCAACACCATCAAGATCTCACAGTCGCCGCGACACTGCTGTTCCTTTTGGTAGTCGCACAAGCATTGGCTGCATTCGTTCTCATAATGAAGATAGCCTTGTCGTTATGCCTCCCCTCTTCGCCGTCGCAGATGGCATGGGCGGACACGAAGCCGGGGAGGTGGCTTCCGAAATTGCCGTCAATGTCTTGTCAGAACTTGCCCCTACCAAGCCCGACGCCGAAACGCTGTCTCACGCCGTTGAAGAGGCCAACCGCGAAGTATTTCGCGCTTCTCGCGACGGACGCGGACGCGAAGGCATGGGCACCACCCTCACAGCAGCGATGCTTGAAAACGAGCGCCTCCTTATTGCCCAAGTAGGAGATTCGCGTGCTTACCTCCTTCATAAGGGGAAGCTTCAACAAATCACCCGCGATCATAGCCTTATGGCCGACATGATTGAAGCCGGACAGATTACCGCCGAAGAAGCACGTACTCATCCTCAACGCTCCATCATCACGCGCGCGTTAGGAAGCAATACCGATTTACACCCCGATATATACGAAGTCAATGTCGAAACAGGCGACCGTTTGCTGGTTTGTTCTGACGGCCTGTCTACCATGGTGGAAGACCTGGACATCGAGCGCCTTTTAAGCCAAGGAAACGACCCTCAACGCTGCGCATCTCAACT
This sequence comes from uncultured Eggerthella sp., assembly GCA_964369725.1. Taxonomy (GTDB): domain Bacteria; phylum Actinomycetota; class Coriobacteriia; order Coriobacteriales; family Eggerthellaceae; genus Paraeggerthella. The sequence goes on along the minus strand of CAYJGC010000001.1, from coordinate 130,174 downwards.
GGTAAACGAAGCTATTTCTAACGGCGGACATGACAACATTACGGTCATCGTTGCCGATGTTACAGGCTTTGCTGAAGTGCGTCACAAGAAAATGGCTCTTAAAACAAAACTATCCGTCGCTTTTATACTTACTCTTTTGGTTGCCATTATTATAGGGTGTGTGTGGACGGCAAATACCTACTTCAATACGGTAGCCTACCTTATAAACGACAACGGCAAAGTAGCACTATATCGCGGAGTCCCCGGAGAAGTACTGGGCTATTCCTTCTCGACCTTCGAATACACCACCGACATCAATGTTGATGACCTACAGCCCGGAACTGCGGACAATCTTGAGAGAGGTATTCAGGTAGATAATGTAGCGGCCGCCGAAGCCCTTATCGAAGAGTACCAAAAGCAAGTTGACCAAAGCTCTGCGCCTGATGAAGAAAACGCAAGCGAAACGCAAGATTCATCAAACACCACTCCTTCAACGACAACAGAAACTACTGAAGGAACCTCAGGCACAAGTGCGTCAGAAGGAGACAGCTCCTCATGACACGCAGAAATCTAGAACTCATACTGCTATGCTTATCAGCACCACTTATTGTGCTGCTCTTCGCCATGATTGCCCTTGGTGAAGGCCTGGGTCTTGACGCAACTACGCTCGGCGTACCCATTGGCATTTTTGCTGCATTTGTTATAGCTCACTTTGCTATTCGAAAATTTGCGCCGGGCGCAGACCCGGCCATTTTACCCCTATCCTTCTCGCTTTCTGGCATTGGCATTGCCTTTGTTACACGCATATCGCCCGATTTAGCCATGGGTCAGCTTGTTTGGCTGTTTGTAGGCATAGCCTGCATGGTTTTAGTTCTTGTCTTTGTTCGCAACGTAGACAAAGTGGGCAACTACAAATACACACTCATGATAGTGGGTTTTTTACTGCTCCTCTCACCCCTTATTCCGGGTCTTGGACAAGAAATTTATGGTAGCCAGATTTGGCTCAGCATCGGTGGATACTCCTTTCAACCAGGCGAAATTGCAAAAATAGTTATCGTCTTGTTCTTGGCGAGTTATCTTGCTCAAAATCGCGAAATGCTTTCAGTTTTTACGTGGCGAATTGGTCCATTTAACCTACCCGACATTCGCACACTGCTCCCCATTCTTCTTATGTGGCTTATCTCGCTTATTATTGTTGTATTCCAGCGAGACCTTGGTAGCGCACTGGTATTTTTCTTTTTGTTCTTGGTCATGCTGTATGTTGCAACAGGCAAAAAAACTTACCTTGTAGTGGGACTGGGGCTTATTGCCATTGGCGGCGTGGCGGCGTTTCTTCTTTTTAGTCACGTTCAGGTTCGTGTCGAAACATGGCTTGATCCTTTTGCTGACGCACAAAATACCGGCTATCAGCTGGTGCAATCCATATATTCTCTGGCCGACGGCGGACTTGTTGGAGTAGGCATTGGGAACGGCATTGCAGAGATTATCCCCGTTGTAGAGAGCGACTTTATCTTTGTCATTATTGCCGAAGAGCTTGGACTTTTAGGTGCCGCAGGAGTACTCTTGCTCTTTTTATGCTTTGCTATTCGTGGCTTGCTTACTGCCGCACGAGCAAAGAGCGATGTTAGTTCGCTTATTGCCGTTGGTCTTACCACCATGATTGTGCTGCAAGCTTTTATTATCGTAGGAGGCGTAACGCGCCTCATTCCCCTAACTGGCCTCACGTTGCCTTTTATTAGCCAAGGTGGCTCTTCTTTGCTTGCCAGTTTTATTGTTGTTGGGTTCTTACTGCGTTGCGGTGACGAGGGCACGGGTGTTGGGTCCGAAGTAACCAGCGCAACAAGCAGCCTTCATTCCAACAGCGTACTTGGTCGCATTTCTTTAGGCAAGCGACTCACCAATACCATGATTATGTACTCGCTTATGTTTGCCCTGCTTGTAGCAAACCTCACTCTTGTCATGGTGGTGCGCGCAGAATATTATCAAAATATGCCTGGCAACAATCACACCATTATGAACCAAGAAGAGAATCAACGCGGCACTATTTCTACGTATGACGGCATTGTACTAGCGCAAAGCGTTCTTCAAGATGACGCAACCTTTAACAGAGTATATCCCGCAGGAGATCTTGCAAGCCATGTAGTTGGCTACTATTCCACGCAATATGGAACATCGGGCATAGAGGCCGCTTACAACGAAACCCTCCAGGGCGAAGAAAATTTTGCTTCTTGGACAGACGTTGTCAATTCCCTCGCGGGAGTTGGCGTTCAAGGAAATGACGTTACGCTCACCCTCAATTCCACCATTCAACAAGCCGCACAAGATGCATTAGCAGGAGAAATAGGTGCAGCTGTTGTGATAGATCCCAGCACAGGAGCTATCCTTGCCATGGCCTCTTCGCCCACCTACGACGCTGCGGATTTTGAGTCAGTCATTTCTGCTGCAGCTTCTGGCGAATCAACGCAAGACAGCGTGTTGCTCAACCGCGCCGTTCATGCCCTCTATTCTCCTGGCTCAACCTTTAAGATTGTGTCATTGGCTGCCGCTCTCGAAAATGACATTGCTCGCGAAGATTCCATTTTCTCATCTCCCGGAACCATGGAAATAGGCAATGGAACAGTTTCAAACTTCAACGGCAACGACTACGGCAATATTACGCTTGCGCGTGCTACCGAACTTTCATCAAACACGGTTTTTGGCCAACTAGGCACAGAAATGGGTTCGGAAATCCTTGTTGAAACGGCTGAAAATTTTGGATTCAATACCAATATAGATTTCGCATTGGGCATGTATACCTCCCTTATGCCCGACCCAGCAGATATGACCGAGTGGGAAACAGCTTGGGCTTCTGCGGGTGAGCCTGTCGGCGAAAACGAAACGACAAACCACCCCAGCCCTGCTGGCCCTCAAGCGACCGTTTTGGAGATGGCTCTTGTAGGATGCGCCATAGCAAACGAAGGCAGCATCATGCAACCCTACTTGGTAGATAGCATCTACACGGCCAGCGGACAGCAAAGCTTTGCTGCAACAATAAGCAAGCTCACCCAAGCAACCGATGCAGAAACAGCAAACCGCGTAAAAACCGTCCTTGAAGGTGTCGTAAACGAAGGAACGGGCACGAGCGCCGCTATTGCAGGTGTACAAGTAGCTGGTAAAACAGGTACTGCAGAAAAAATTGATGGCAATGACATATGGTTTGTTGGCATGGCACCTGCCGACGATCCACAGGTTGTTGTAGCCATTATTATTGAAGACGGCGAAGAGGGCGAAAGTGCACAAAAATCTCAAGCAATATTGAGGACATCTTTGGAAGTTCTCGGACTTTTATAGAGCAAAGAGGCTAAATCGGTGTATCATACGTACAAACTGATACGTCTCAGCATGTACCCTAAAGGAGTTTAAACGTGACCGGAAACATGATTGGCAGGGTTTTCAACAACCGCTACCAAATTACCGAACGCATTGGTATTGGCGGTATGGCAGAAGTATATCGCGCTCAAGACAATGTCTTAGGACGCATGGTAGCAGTCAAAGTAATGCTGCCGCAATACGCAGCCGACCCCGACTTCACTCAGCGCTTTAAGCAAGAAGCTGCTGCAGCTGCTAACCTACAAAGCCCTTATATTGTTAACGTATATGACTGGGGTCAAGACGAGGGCGTTTACTACATTGTGATGGAATTGGTGCGCGGCTCTGATCTTAAAACAGCTATTAGCCAGCGCGGCGCCATCAACCAACGTAAAGTTGCAGAAATTGGAGCGCAAGTGTGCCAAGCGCTTTCCGTTGCACACGGTCTTGATATCATTCATCGCGATATCAAACCCCAAAATATCATGGTTCAACCTGATGGCAACGTAAAGGTGATGGACTTTGGCATTGCGCGTGCAAAGAATTCTGTTAAGGCTCAAACCTCTTCTGTTCTTGGCACAGCACACTACATTTCGCCTGAGCAAGCTCGTGGAAAAGACCTTACCGCTGCAAGTGATATCTACTCTTTAGGTATTGTTTTATACGAATCAACCACTGGTCGCCTGCCTTTTGATGCGCCTGACGCAGTGAGTGTTGCCATGAAGCAAGTAAGCGAACAGCCTGCTCCTCTTCGCGAAATCAAACCTGATATCGATCCGGCTCTTGAAGCTATCATCATGAAAGCACTCAGCAAAAATCCTGATGAACGCTTTGCAACTGCTAAAGACATGCGTCTTGCCCTCAATGATTACCTTGCTGGCCGCCCCGTCAATCTTGATGGCGGGTTCACCAACGCACAAACCTCTGTCATGGCTCCTGCAGCTATCCCCGCGGCAGGAACTGCTGTTATGAATCCCCTTACTCCTGAAACAGCAACTGTTTCGCCAACGCGCAGTTACCGCAAAGAGGAAGAACCTAAAGACAACAAGAAAACCGTGGCTATTGTAGTGAGCATTTTGGCCGCTCTTGCCATAATAGGCGGCATTGCTTTTGCTCTTTTAGGCGGAAGCGACAACGCAGAACAAGTAAATGTGCCAACGGTAGTTGAAATGACCAGCGAAAAGGCCACTCAGGAGCTAGAGGCTGCAGGATTCAAAGTTAAGATTACCGAAACAAACAGCGAAACCATAGAGAAGGGCTACGTAATAAGTCAAGACCCCAAAGGCGGCACTACGGCAGACAAGGGCAGTCAGATTACCCTTTCTGTGTCGGCAGGCACAGGCGACATAAACGTCCCCGACCTTGTAGGAAAAACGCCTGAAGAGGCAGAAAAGCTCTTAACTGACGCAGGCCTGAAAGCAACTACCGGAGCCTCAGAATCTTCTGACACCGTTGCCGAAGGACTTGTCGCTCGACAAAGCATTGAAGCCGGTAGCAAAGTTGCTACCGGAACAGTAGTTACTATCCACCTTTCCTCAGGCTCTGAATCAATCGATGTGCCAAACGTTGTTGGCAAAACTCAAGGAGAAGCAAGTACCACGCTTACTAATGCAGGATTTAAGGTAGAGGTTGGACAGAACACAAGCGAAACCGTAGCTCAAGGCTCTGTTATTAGCCAAAGTCCCAACTCAGGTAAACTTAAAAAAGGCGATACCGTATATATTGAAGTGAGCACCGGCAAGCCTGAAGCGCAAACCTTTACAGTGGCCGCTAACGTAAATGGCGGAGGAGGCCAGGTAACACCAGGGAGCATGACCGTCAAAGAAGGTGAAAGCATCACCTTCACGGTAACACCAAACTCTGGCAGCGAAGTCGTTTCTGTCACCGACACCAATGGCCAGAGCTATTCGGTATCAAAAAGCGGAGGAACATTTACGGTAGCAAATATAGTCAACAACATTACCGTCACTGTCACCTTCCAAGAAACGCCCAGTCCCACCCCAACACCAACTCCGGATCCCAGTGAGTAAGCAGAGCAGCGTTTGTAGCTAATTACCGTATTCTTACAAAGCAAAGACGCCCTACACTCTTAGGGAAGCATTGGATTAATCTTTAGGTGGGGAACATGGTTCCCCACCATTTTTTACAAACGATATCCATATATCATCTTTTGCTTAAAACACCAATCAAAAACAACTTCAAGACATGACTCAACAGAAATCAAATCCACTGAAAAGAGGTCTTGTGAATCAATCTTATCCCGCTATTCAGGCGAACAACCTGACTAAAAACTACGGTAACAACAAAGGCATCTTTGACGTTACCTTCTCCGTTCAGCAGGGGGAAGCTTTTGGATTTCTTGGACCAAATGGCGCAGGCAAGACCGTCACTATGAGAAATCTTATGGGCTTCATACGTCCTCACTCTGGAACGGTATCAATCCTTGGAAAAGACTGCTTTACTAACCGAGCCGACATCCAGGCAGATCTTGGTTATTTACCAGGAGAAATTGCAGGAATGAATGATATGACTGGGTCTTCGTTTCTTGCCTTTATGACACGCATGAAACGAATTAAAGATACCAGTCGCGCCCAAGAACTTATTGAGCTTTTCGAACTTGACATCTCTCGTAAAATTGGCAAAATGTCAAAAGGTACAAAACAAAAAGTAGGAATTGTCTGTGCCTTTATGTCAAGACCCGACATTCTCTTGCTTGATGAACCTACCAGTGGACTAGATCCACTTATGCAAAATCACTTCATCGACTTAGTTCTTAGTGAGAAAAAACGTGGTGCTACCGTCTTTCTCTCTTCACATATTTTTGAGGAGGTCGAACGCACGTGTGACCGCGTTGCTTTCATTCGCGAAGGAAGACTCCTCTCTGTTGAAACCATGGACGAAGTTCGGCAACACAAAAAGAAACAATTTGTGCTTACCTTTGCTCAAGGTGACGAACAGCAGCGTTTTTTATCACAGCACTCTGACGCCACCAACCTCGGTTCCTGCCTAGCAAGCATACCCGTCTCCAACAACGTGCCTGCACTGTTGGCCAAACTATCAAACTTCAATATTTCTGACATTTCTTTACACGAGCAAAGCTTAGAAGAAATGTTCTTGCACTTGTATGACACCTCAATCGAAAAGAGCAGTCATGAATAGTTCCTTGTTTGTAAAAGAAGTCCGGTCAAATCTATTAGTCATGAGTTTCATTTTTCTTGCGGTGACTCTATATGTGGTAAGCGTTGTTGCCATGTTTGATCCGGGTCTTCAAGAGAACCTAGATGCCATGATGGAATCTATGCCTGCTATGTTTGCTGCTTTTGGAATGTCAGAGCCTTCAGCCACTTTACTTGATTTTATCTTAAACTACCTCTACGGTTTTTTGCTTACGCTTCTTCCTTTTGTGTTTATCCTTATTCTGATAAACAAGATTGTCGTAAAACCTATTGAACGCGGAACAATGGCCTATTTGCTTGCAACGCCAAATTCTCGCATAAGCATAGCTACCACCCTTGCTATTTCAATATTTGCATTGCTGGCACTTTTAATGCTCCTTACCATTGCAGTAGAAGTGCTTTCTGCTGCATTCTTTTTCCCGGGCGATTTAGATACAGAAGGATTACTCTATGCAAACTTCGGCCTTTTTAGCCTTTGGATATTTCTGTGTGGCATGTGCTTTCTTTCTGCATGCGCTTTCTCTCATTCGGGAGCAGCTTTATGGGCAGGAGGAGGTCTGGGCATTGTATTTTTTCTTATGCAGATGATCTCTGATGTTTCAGAAGACTTAAGCTTCCTGAACAATCTCAATCCGCTAACACTTTTTGACTATTTCGGTCTTGCTGCAGGAGAGACCAGTGCTTTTGTTTCAGCTTTTACGCTTCTTGGATTGAGTGTCGTATTATTTTCAGCAGCGATTATCGTATTCTCTCGCAAAGATTTGAGCATTTAGTCAGTCTTCTTAGGGTATACTTTGTCGCTCAAAATAAGTTAACTTCTATTTAGCAAGGATGCGTCGTGCAAGAACAAGACCTTAACCAACAAGATATCCCTTCTCAATCCTCATCAGGCTCTCTCCAGCCTAGTCAAACTGAAAACATGCAGCCAAAAGCAGATGTCTCGCAGTCCGACTATGTTTCTGGGTCAGGCGTCACCACAGCTCAGCAGGAAGCCACTCCTCAACCAGACTACGTCTATGGGTCGGGTGCCACTCCTCAGCAGGAAGCTATTCCGCAACAAGAAGTCACGATTCAGCATGACTACGTGTCTCAACCAAACTTCGCTGCGGGAGCTAATACCAATGCTGCCCAACAGCAAACTACAAATCAATACAACTACACGTCTCAGCCAAATTACTCATACCCACAATCACCTGGTCAAATGGGCGGATCTTCCTACGAAGCTCCCATTGCAGTGAATCCAAAGGGCACCGGTGCTCTTGTTTGTGGTATTGCTTCTATTGTTTTCAGCGGATTTGCCGTACCAAGCTTAATTTTAGGCATCATAGCAATTGTGTTAGCCGTTAAAGCTGTCAAAGGCGCCCCCAGCAACACCAAAATTAAGGCCGGCAAGATTTGCGGCATTATCGGCACTGTCCTTTCTATCCTTTCTCTTTTGTTCTGGATTATTTTAGGTGGCTTGATTGTTGACAGCATTTCAAGCCTAGAGCCTACAACTTCTTCAAGCTCCTCTTCAATCATTGAGCCAGAAGAAACCACCCCGTTACTAGCCGATGAAGAAGCAGCTTTAGAAGAAGCAGCGACACTTCAGTATGACAAGATTATCAACATGGACGCCGAACTCGTAAACCAGCTAGCGCAAAACATGGACCTTGGACTTCAGGAAGCAACCGGCTCTAGCTTAACTGACCTCGGGGTTGATCCCGTGATGTTTACAGAATGGACCTTGGGAGATTTTGATTACCAACTTAACGGCGTTTACGACAATGGCGATGGAACAGGCATCGTATTCGCTACCGTTACCTTACGTGACTCCATGAGCTTTGCCTTCACATTTATGGAAGACGCCCAAGCCGCTATCGATGCGGGTGAGATGAATGGCCTCACCGAAGAACAAGCCGCTGCCAGATTAGGCGAAATTTATATTGCAGCTATGGAGAAGACAACGGGAACTATGGAACTAGAGTCTAGTCTCGACTTCGTAAAAGAAGGTGATGTTTGGGTTGTAGACGAAACGTCTTGGAATTCAGAAATTGAGTATCTTTTTGAGCTTTACTAAACACCACAAAAACTTTTAATGCAATCTTTTTCGAGCGAATTGAGCCTATCTCAGTTTGCTCGAAATTTCATGGCGCTCTAACGAGCCATGAAAGCTTTCCTTTCAAGAGAGCTTTTCTACAAGCTAGAAGTTTTTTCTGTCTCCTAAACCTAAGAAAACCACCTTCGTTTTAAAAAGCTACGATTCTCTCATTTTTAAACAACTCCACTTTTTGTTAAGATTTGCAAATCTCACGGAATACAGTAGGCCGGTCTCACTGACCAAGCCGTGCACGGTAGCTTAAAAATACAACTGATTCAAAAATCCGCAAGAATTGTTACCGCATGGAACTCTGTTGTGATAAAGTACCTTCATGCGATTTTTTCAGGTACATAGCAATTCATTAAAAAGTCAGGGGACTTATCCTGCTGTGCTGCCTGTCGGCTCTTTAAAGACCGCTTGTTCACATCATTCTCAATCTTGCTCTGTTTCTTATTATTCCTATCGATACCTCTAGCGCATGGACTTGTCCGTGATGCTGTGTCGCAGGCGATACGCATCAATTTTGGGAAAGCCGTGCGCGCCATCACTCTTTTGCAGAGACCAAGCTCTTTGCAACTAGACCTGAGAGAGCTGAGCTAACGATACTAACTAATTGAAGTGATAGGAAACGTTCATGATAGCTAAAATATGTATGGTACTAATTTTTGTTGGTGTTGCCGTAGGCGTAGGCATCTACTGCCGGCGACACACTTCAAGCGTTGACGGATTTGTTTTAGGGGGGCGCAATGTAGGCCCGTGGCTTTCGGCATTTGCTTATGGTACGAGTTACTTTTCTGCTGTAATTTTTGTTGGATATGCAGGGCAATTTGGCTGGAAATTTGGCATTGCGGCTGCATGGATTGGCCTTGCGAATGCTTTTATTGGCAGTTTACTTGCTTGGTGGATTTTAGGGCCTCGTACGCGCGAGATGTCTCATCGCCTTAAAGCAACCACCATGCCAGAGTTTTTTGGCGCCCGCTACCATTCAAAAAATCTGCGCATTGCGTCCGCACTTATTGTTTTTGTATTCTTGCTTCCTTATACAGCCAGTATCTACAATGGTCTTTCGCGTCTTTTTGGCATGGCGTTTGGCTTACCCTACGAAGTCTGTGTCATAGGTATGGCACTCATCACCTGTATTTACGTGGTACTTGGTGGCTACATGGCTACCGTCATGAATGACTTTATTCAGGGAATTGTCATGCTCTTTGGCATTATTGCTGTAGTAGCTGCCGTTCTTGCAAACAACGGAGGATTTACCGAGGCTATTATACAGCTATCTCTTATCCCCGCAGACAACTCAAGCATGCAAGGAGCCTACACGAGTTTCTTTGGCCCTAATCTTGTAGATCTTCTGGGTGTTATTATCCTCACAAGCCTTGGTACCTGGGGCTTGCCGCAGATGGTTCAAAAATTCTACGCCATAAAAAGCGGTCCCGCTATCAAACAAGGTGCTATTATTTCAACGCTTTTCGCTCTCATCGTTGCCGGAGGAAGCTACTTATTAGGAGGATTTGGGCGCCTTTATGGCAGCGAGATTGAAACTACCGCAACCGGCACCCCTGTGTATGACTCCATCATCCCTACCATGCTATCAACCCTGCCGGATTTGTTGGTTGGCTTGGTAATTGTGCTGGTTCTCTCTGCTTCAATGTCCACCCTTTCTTCCTTGGTTCTTACTTCTTCGTCCACACTAACTCTGGACCTGGTAAAAGGAAACTTCATTAAAAGCATGTCGGAAAAGACACAGCTTGGATGGATGCGTGTTCTCTTGGTACTATTTGTGGCAATTTCTGCCATCATAGCTTTAATTCAGTACAACTCCTCCATTACGTTTATAGCTCAACTTATGTCCATTTCTTGGGGTGCTTTAGCTGGTGCTTTTCTGGGACCGTTCTTTTGGGGGCTCTATTCAAAGCGTATCTCTCGCGCAGCAGTTTGGGCAAGCTTCATCGTTGGCGTGGGCTTAACTTCGGGAAACATGATCGCAGGAATGTTTGGTGCTCCTCTTATTGCCAATCCCATCAATTGCGGCGCGCTTGCTATGATTCTGTCGCTTATTATCGTGCCTGCAGTGAGCTTGATTACGAAGGCAGTGCCCTTTGAGGTTGACCCACCCTCTGCGCAAAGCGCTATTGACCGCGAATTAGAGATTGAGCTTGAACACCAGAAGTAAGCTACATCACCACAACGCCTACTAATCCCGTTTTCTTCTCTCAACGCAGCACACGGGTGCACCTTGAGTGAAGAGGGCAACTTGTACAAACCGATTCATGCAATCATCTCGGTGATCTCGCCCCAAATAGACCTCATGCCACCTATGCTTACAAGGTCTATTTGGGGCTTTTTACGCATCTCTACAGAAGAAAAAGGTCCCTTTTCCTTTACGATGTGCTGAGGTTAGGTATACTAACTCACATCGTCGTGAAGCCGCGCGTGTAAGTTTGCGCAACAGACACGCTTGGCTCCACCTTAGTTCAACCGAAAGGGGATTCATGGAAGGTTTTGATCTCATTAGCACAGGAGCGCTGTCTCTCGTGCCTCCCATTCTGGCGCTGGTTTTAGCGCTTATTACTAAGGAGGTGTACTCCGCCTTAGCTATCGGTGTGTTTACTGGCATGATTATCTACCAATTCTCACTCAATGGCGCTGGCGCAGAGCAGCTCATTGATTCGTTTACTATGGTTCCGCAAATGATGATTGAGCAAATTTCTGGCAATGGCGGAATGATATTATTCCTCTCGCTGTTAGGATCGCTTGTGGTTGTCATAGCGGCAGCAGGCGGATCTCGCGCTTATGCAGAATGGGTTAGTACGCGCGTCAAAAGCGCCCGTATGGCTTCAATTCTCACTGCAGTTTTGGGCATTGTTATATTTGTTGACGACTACTTTAACTGCTTAACCGTAGGTGCGGTCATGCGCCCCGTAACGGACCGTTTCAAGATTAGCCGCGAGAAGCTTGCTTGGATTATTGACTCTACTGCAGCTCCTATTTGCATTATCGCGCCCGTTTCGTCATGGGCTGTTGCTGTAGGAGGATATTTGGGAGAAGGCGGATTTACTACATTCCTCCAATCAATTCCCTACAATTTCTATGCACTTGTAACACTCGTTTTTGTTTTTGTTATCTGCTTTACCGGACGCGACTTTGGCCCTATGCGCTCCGCCCAAGCTGCGGTTATGCAATCAAACGAAGAGAGGGAGCGCATTCCTTCAGAAAAAAGCGCTCTTGAAACTGTATCGACCGCTCGCGTATCAGACCCAAGCATGGTAGACAAAAATCCTCCTGAGATTCCTACCGTCATAGCCGAAGAAGACGAGCTGGATGAAGCAGCAAAAGCAGCGGTTGAAGAGTTTAAGGGTATGAAGGTTTCTGACAAGGGTCATGTTCTTGATTTGATTATTCCTATCGTAGTTCTGATTGTCTTCTCTATCCTTGGCATGATGTACGCTGGTGGTTATTTTGAGGGAGTTGACTTCTCTACTTCAATTGGCGAAAACCCCATCTTTGGATTATCTATTGGTGTTTGCGTAGCTCTTGTCGTTGCAGCTTGCATGTTCTTACCCCGCAAGCTCATGACACTCGGGGAGTATATGGAAGGCATATCCGAAGGCGTACGCTCTATGGTTGGCGCTATTATGATTTTGGTTTTAGCCTGGAGCCTTGGCGGAACTTGCCGCTACTTGCTGGGAACCGGTGAATTTGTCAGCGGCTTCCTTGGCGGTCTTGGCGTCAGCCTTGCCCTTTTGCCAGCAGTGATTTTTATTGTTGCCTCCTTCATTGCTTTTTCAATGGGAACCTCATGGGGCACTATGGCTCTCATTCTTCCCATTGTTATCGGCGTATTCCCTGTTGAGGATCCGCTCTTTTTGGTAGCAATTGGCGCAACGCTTGGTGGCGCTGTATACGGCGACCATATTTCGCCCATTTCAGATACCACCATTTTGTCCTCTGCCGGTGCACAATGTAATCACCTGCGCCACGTTGCAACACAGATTCCGTATGCAACTGTTGTTGCTGCATCTTGTTTGGTAGGCTACATTATTGCAGGCTTCATGGGTAACCCTTGGATTCCCCTTGTTGTCAGCTTAGCTTTGATGATTGTCGGTATTTTCGTTTTGTCAAAAATAAAACCTCAAGCAACTAAAGCTTAGCAGCGTCTGTTTTTTACAGGCAGCACTGCGAAGAAGGGTACGAATTAATCCGTACCCTTCTTTTTTGCAAGCAGTAATTACCGTAGCAAAGCTTGCAATTACAACAAGCCTCAAATAAGAGGAGGAGTCGATTACTCAAAGCTCCTCCTCTTATTAATTCTAAATGAAACCTAAGCCCAGGCCTATAGAACAACTACGCGCCACAAACCTGATTGGAAATCCTTTATTTCCTTAGGATTCGCCCATACGCTTAGTAAGTTTCTCCCAATATACTTGATGCAGCAATGAAGCCTCCAATCAAGCTTGTACCAAATGCTCCGTATTGGCCTCCATGGCTTCTACTACCAACATTGTTTTCACCAGAAGAACCACCTGCAGTATGAAAACCTGCATACAAGCCTGGAATTACATTACCTTCAGTATTAATAACCTCCAGTTTAGTGTTCACTAACAATCCAGCTTTTGTCGCATAAATCTGCCCGCCTAGACAAGCACCGTAATATGGTGGGTTTTCAAGAGGAAGCATCCATTCGTCCTCAAGTCTGAACGAAGTTGCATAGTCCGTACCTGCAGCGCACGCCTCATTCCACTTTTCTACCTCTGCGACCAAAAGACCTTCTTTAAGTCCCAATGCAGCTTCTAGCTCTTCAATGGTATCGCATTCTTTAATTTGACCTGTTTGCAGTGCATTTTCGAAACCAATTCTCCAGTCTCTATAAGCTTCTGGTACTCGATCTGCAAATTCATTATCATCTGGCAAGCTTGTAGGCATCCTGTCTAATTTCACATCAAACAACTCATTGCCCTTTATATATTCTTCAAATTTTGAATCAAAGCAAACATAAGATTTGCCTTTCCATCTCATTGTCTGAATTGCTCCAGTCTCATCAAGACCATCCGATAGCGTGTTTGGTTTTCTATCGTTATAGTAGGGATAGACGCTTGAAGATATAAACGGAACTCTGTTTCCCAACCCATCTATCGTCAACCACGGTTGACGACAAACTTGATTTCCCCCATCGATGAGATAGGCAAACGGATAGTATTGGTCATATTCACCAGTTTCCAGCCCATAAAGACCACCATCGTAGATTGCTGCAGAGTTATAGCCCGTCATATCTGCCCCTACGCCAAGCCCCATTCTCACACATTCGCCCGTAGCAGTTCCCGGCATATTAAACGAACTAGCTACACCACGGAATGCAGATGGACAATACTTCTTTACCATAGAGCGATTTTCTCCAAATCCGCCTGCAGTAAGAATAACGCCTTCTTTACCCTTAATAAAAATCTCTTCACCACCGGTTGTAGCCTTTATGCCTACAACCCTGTCACCATCCATTACGAGAGCGGATGCTTCAGTATCGGTAAGTATATTTACTCCCATTTCAGTAGCGAGATTTACAAAATCATCCATAAGATGAACCATTGGTCTAAATATATTTCCGCCGGTAATCGCTCCTTCATACACAAGATATGCAGTATAGACGCTTTCTGCCGGACTCATAGGAACAAGCTTCGCACCCATATTGTCAATAAGCCAATCGATGCACACTGGTCCAGCAATGGCCATGGAATAATAGAGAGAAGGTTCTCCGCCCAATCCTTGATGATCCATATGATATTCAGCTATTTCTGTTGGGTTATATGGGTAGGAAGGATAAGCCCATTCAGCAGCATTTGCCTGCTTATGTCCACCAAGGTTCATGAGAATACTAGCTTCTTTTGAAGTGCCGCCTGTAACCGGCATCTTTTCAATTACCGTAACCTTGCGACCAGCTTCTGCCAATCTAAGTGCTGCGCAAAGACCACCCGCACCAGCACCGACAATTAATACATCTACTTCTTCATTCCAACTATTAGGAGTTTCTACCGGAGCAATAGGATCTGCATACGAGTTAAACAGTTCCGCATCGCCTAAATCGGTACTTGAATCCGTTCCTTTTCCAGCAGGAGAACATCCCGAAATCATTGCAGTTGCAGAAGCAGCAACGCCCGCCACTGCAGAAAGTTTAAGAAAATCCCTACGTTTCAAACCCTTTGAAGAAATTTCCTCTACTCCTACCATTTCTTTATTATCGTTCTGTTTTTTTTCCATAATACCTCTCCTTTTCTGAAGCATTGCTGGAGACTTCCCTAAAACCTCCACAAAAAATGTATCAAATCTCAATAACTTTTGAAAGTTTCAAGTTCACCATTCGTTGCATTAGTGAAACTGTTTTAGCTTTTTGTTTCACAATGAGACTTAACCGCCCAAGTTGAATCAATTTTCAACACCAACTCCTTGCGTATCACTTCTGAATCTTGCATAGTATGTACGGGGGAAAATTGCAGGGTCTTTTTGTCTCGCTTAATTGGTTGTGAGCCTGCAGTAATCTGTGCATGATCGAGGAGGGGTTTCGTGAGTAATTTCTTTATTTTGAGGCTCTCTAGTGACGACGAACGACGTTTACAGATTGTTCACAGCCTTAAACAAAATATTAACGAATCAACAGTGAGTGACATTTGTCAAAATGCCTACATCTCAAAAAGGGTCTTCTATAGTTTATTTTCGTCAAAATTCGAAATAAGTCGGTGGTACAAAGAACTGATTTGCACGCACACTATCGATAGAATCGGAGAAGACCTTGATTGGAACGAAGCGTATGAAATACTTTTCTCTCTGATATCAGAAGAAAGGCGCTATATTCTACTGAGTGCAAATTCAAGTCATCTTGGTATGCCCTCTTCTCCTCATTCAATAGGAGAAACAAAAAAATGGGTATCCGACAGAACGTGCTGCCTACAATCAGCGCTTAAGAATCGAGGGCATGATTTATCCGATGAACTCTTAATTTACTGCACAAAAATTCATCCCCACATTGAAAGCCTTGCTATTAGATCTTTTCTTTGTTCTACTAATTCCGACCCAATCACAGCAGCACGGGGATTAACAGCCTGCGTGCCTCATATGCTCTACAAGGCACTTGAGCATAAACCTCGCTAAATGCAGGGTGCTACTTGATAGAAACCCACTGCATAACTCTCTTTTTAGCACCCTAGAAAATTCGACACGTCTTTCGATTTTGCCATTTAATAATGTTTATACTTCTGCAGCGCAAAGCTTACGCAGATAGAATGCGTGGAGCTGGATTACCGCTGTATTTCACGGTCAAGCAACGCATACCCAAGAGCCCTACGCAGACAGAATGCGTGACAACGGGATATCATGTGGCTCAAGAGGAATGCTGTTATTGCATTGCTCCTCAAACGCAACACCCACAACTAAAGCATCTTCTGACAACTTTGGCAAAAATCGGTCGTAATTCCCCCCGCCATAGCCAAGACGCTGACCCTCTTTAGTGTATGCAACCAAAGGGACAACCACAATATCTATGCTCGAGTGATCTACTAAAATAAACCCCTGCTGAATTAGGTCGCAATGACGGTGCACACAAAGAGGCTTTTGCAACACTCCCTGCCTTGCATCACACAATTTCCCTGATTCAATCTCATAAAAAAACATTGAGGCTTTTTGGCCGGTCAGGTTTCTCACCATAAAAGGAAAGCATAGTCTCCAATTTTGCCTATCAGCCTTCTTGACAAAGACATTCAGGTCAACCTCGCTACCCATTGCTTCATACAAAGCTATAAGAGGTCTTTGAAGTAAGCTTTCTGGGGTTACTCTGTCACGATTTTCTAGTGCGCATTCACTGTGGGTATCAAGCAAAGTATAAAGAGCCTGAGAAATCACCGAACTCTTTTCTTCCCTGACCGAGGAAGGAATCTCATTTCGGCGTTTTATCAGCTGTTTTCTTATTTCTTGTTTTGTCATCATAGCCTCGCAGTATAGCCCATTTTCTTCTTTTCAACAGCCACAGCTTTCAAAGGATGCTACAGAGGTTGGTTGGTTGGTTGCCAAACTTAGTGCAGTTTTTGGGGGCTCCGGAGGTTTTCCTGGACACGAAGTGAGCCAGGAGGATATTTATGTTTTCGAAGGAAGAACGGTAAAGAGGTTTCGCAATCGTAACCGTTTCTCTTCGTTTTCATTTTCAAATATCTATAAGACTTGCTATAATCAATTCATTACCGTTACACTAGGTTCAACTTTGTGTATCGTGACGACTCTGGGTTCGTACAAACTCGAGCCCACATCGAGTTAGGAGAGAACTATGCATTTGAAAGCGTCGACCGACTATGGGATGCGTGCTGTACTCTATCTAGCATCTCAAGGAACCATCTGTTCGTCAAAAAGCATTGCAGAAGATATGGCCATTCCGCGGGACTACCTTATTCAGCTTGCACAGCTACTGCGTAATGCAGGCATTATTGAAGCGCGTCCAGGCAAGCATGGCGGCTACTGTCTTGCAAAAGACACTAATGACATCAGCCTTCTTGACATCATCAGCGCCATTGATGCAAACTCCAAACATGTAACCCGTGCAAAACGAGAAGCTCGTAAGGGTGAAGGAATTTTAGATGACATCCAACAATCCTACAATCTTATTGAAGAAAGCATGGAT
Organism: uncultured Eggerthella sp.; assembly: GCA_964369725.1. Lineage (GTDB taxonomy): Bacteria > Actinomycetota > Coriobacteriia > Coriobacteriales > Eggerthellaceae > Paraeggerthella. The sequence goes on along the minus strand of CAYJGC010000001.1, from coordinate 112,935 downwards.
GCGTATCTTTCAGCCATCAGCGTTGCTTCAATCATGAAAGCCGACCGCGATGGGCAAACCAAGCAACAGGTTTTTGCCCAGTCTCTCAAAAAAGAATCAGAGAGACTTTTGCAAGAGCAATAGAGGCCCTCTAGCCAACGCCCAAAACTTGCATTCCTAGCAAAATGACGGTGAGCACCGTAACAATACTCACCGTCAGCCAAATTAAAATACGAGACGACATACGGACGCGATAAGCGCCCATTACTCGTTTGTCGGCAGCAATTATGGCCATAAATACCAAAAGTACGGGCAGAACAAGTCCGTTAATAAATTGAGCAGTAAGCATAATCCCCATCAGATTAACGCCAGGAAGCAGCACGATTAGCGCCGAGAATCCAATCACAAAAGTAAAAATACTCTTAAAGAGTGGAGCCTCTTTCCACTTAAAGGAAACGCCAGCCTCCCAACCAAACGCTTCACAAATAACAAAAGCTGTCGTAAGGGGAAGCACACACGCTGCCAAAAACGATGCCGCAATCAAACCGACTGCAAAAAGCGCTTCGGCATATTCTCCCGCAAACGGCGCCAAAGCACTCGCCGCATCGGCAGCAGATTCAACAGCAATTCCTTGCGGATACAAAACGCTTCCCGTAGTTACGATAATGAACCAAGCAACCAAACACGCCGCAATAGTGCCCGAGACCACGTCTACTTTTTGCGAAAACAAATCTTTAATAGAGGCGCCCTTTTCAACCACGTTACTTTGGTTAAAAAACATCATCCAAGGCGCTATTGTTGTACCTATCATAGCGATAACAAGCGAAATGAATGCTCGATCTTCTACTATCTGAGGAATGAAGGTGCTGGTCAAAGCATCATTCCAATTTGGTTTTGCAAGAAATGCAGCGACGATATACGTAACGAAAACCAACGAGAGTATGAGAAATACCTTTTCTACCCGCTTATAGCTTCCTCCTACAATAAGCAGCCAAACAGCTGCTGCTGCAACAGGGACTGAGATATATTTTGAGACACCAAACATTTCCATGCCTGCCGCTATGCCAGCAAATTCTGAAAATGTTGTACATACATTACCAATCAATAGTGCCAACATTGCCAATGCGGTAAGACGAATACCAAAACGCTCCCTGATAAGCGCTGCAAAACCCTTACCCGTAACAGCACCCATGCGTGCTGCGGTCATTTCCACCACGATAAGCAAGACACACATAACCGGAATAACCCATAGAGCCGCATAACCAAACGTAGCTCCCACGGTTGAATAGGTAGAGATACCTCCAGCATCGTTTCCTGCCATAGCAGTTACAATACCCGGACCCATAGCAGCAAGCAAAAGCCAAAGCTTTCCACGAGGCTTCTTCCTTTCAAGCCCTTCTGTTTCTTGGGTCAACAACTCAGGTGCTGTGTTTTTGTTCTCTGCCATACATTAGCTCCAACTATAGCCAATAATCTGGAACAAAACCAATGTATATAAGACCAAAAGCAGTACAGCTCCAAGCAATGCACCTGAAATTTTTAGTGCCGTTAGCTGTACTTTATCCCCGCTTACATCTTCTTCTATGGCATCCCAAGCGTCATCTACCGTTACAATACCCAACAACACTCCGTGTTCATCAACTACGGGCATTGCGGGTAGCTCATATTTAAAAATGTCCGCAGATACATCTTCTTCAGTCTCTTCAGGTGTTGCAGAAATAATGTCATCATACATAAGATCGCGAACGGGTTTCGAAGCATCATTGAGCACCAGCGTACGCAGACTTAAAACACCCTCAAGCTGCCCATAAGCATCTAATACGTAAACATAATGAACCGTAGGATGGTCTTCTGGAAGCTCGCGCAATACTTCAATAGTTTCAGCCACGGTATCATCCATATTTACCGCTACATACTGCGTTGTCATCATGCCGCCTGCAGTACCATCCTTGTAGCCCAATAGACGGCGAATTTCAGTGGCATCTTCAACACCCATAAGGCGCAACAAAGTTTCCGCTTTTTCGTATGACAAGTCTCTGACAATGTCTGCAGCGTCATCAGGGTCCATATCCCCAAGCAGCCCCGCCGCTCGAGCGTCGTCAAGGTCTTCGATAAAGTCTGCTTGATACTCATCTTCCATCTCCGAAATTGCTTCGGTCGCATGGGCATCATCTAAGTGCTGAAAAACATTTGCCCGCTGCTGGGGATCTAGTTGCTCTAAAATGTCTGCAACGTCAGCAGGATGGAGCTCATCAAGACGCTTATGCGTAACTGAAAGCTTTACCTTTGATAGGTCTCGGTCGAGCAAATCCATGTAATTCCATGCGATGATTTGCTCGTCTATACGTTTTCCAAAAAGCTTAGCAGTAGCCACTACCGCGCTCTCAATCCAAGGCGCAAGTCCGCGCAAAATTCCACGTGTGCCCACTTCAGCGCCGAGAAGTCTTAATTGCACCCCCGAAACAGAAAGCTTCAAGTCATTTACTCTAACAACCTTCATCCCCTGCGTGTCAACAATCTGACGATTCAACAGGTCTCGCGCCAATAAAACTTCATCGGGTTGCAAGTAGCTAAAACGAATATCAAAAGCTTCAACCGTGAGCGTAATGCCATCTTCGTCGAAGGTGTCGACGTATTTTCGCCATGAAATCATGAAGGGCACTTTTCCAGGCCCTTGAAATGCAAGACTCGTGATACGAGGAAAAACCTCACCTGTTGAAATGGCGAGATCAGAAATAGTACCAATTTTTTCGCCTGTTGAGTCGATGACAGGCTTTCCCAGCATTTGAGAGAGATAGAGCATAAATGTTCCCTTACTGTGTACGCCTATGCTTGTCAATTTGAGCATCTTTCATACTAGCGCTACACAAAGCGCGCACAATGAACCGCAGGTAAAATTTGTGTTAAGCATAGGTCAGGCAGTCTTCCTTCAACTGCCGCACAGGGGAAATCAAAGGAGGACTACATACTATGAGGCTTCGGTTTTCGAACCTTCAAAAAAGTCCCTTTCTTTCTTCCAATAAAAAAACCGCACGTGCTGTTTACAGTCGTTGCGGATTTCAGGCTGTTAAATGGTGCGCCGTGAGGGATTCGAACCCCCGACGTACTGATTCGTAGTCAGTCCCTCTATCCAGCTGAGGTAACGGCGCATAGCTAAAACAGCGAAGGTTATTATGAACCTATTTTGGCATTATGTCAACAGGTATTATAAATTTTATTTCTCACTGCATCTGAGCGTCGCTCATGCCTTAATCGCCAAACTATCACACATCATATAACTGATGATTTGGCTAGAATTTATGAATAAAATTTCGTAAACTAACAGAACAATCTCAATAAATAGAAAGGTGCTACTATGAAACCAAAGAGTTCCCTTCGCTTCGTCAGTGTAGCCATGTATAGCCTCTGCTTATCATTAGCCTTAGCTGGATGCACCGCGCCCGCTTCTGCGCCATCGGAAAGCACCTCCCCACAACCACAAAACACTTCCACACCACAAACAACTACCTCAGCAGATTATATTGGGGACGATAAAGCAAAGACTATCGTTTTAGAACACGCAAAGCTGGTTGAGGGTGATGTGCAATTCTATCAAAGCAACCTTGAAATTGATGATGGCCGCGCAATTTATGAAATTGACTTTTGGCATGGAAACACCAAATACAATTATGATGTTGATGCTCTAACTGGCGAAGTGCTAGGCTATGGTCAACACGAAGAAAGCAATGCCCCCGCTTCTTCAAGCGAATATATCACAGAAGATCAGGCAAAAGAAATTGCTCTTCAAGATGCTGGAGTAAACGCAAGCGATACTCAAAATTTACAGTGCAAGTTTGACCTTGATAACGGCATTGCTGAATTCGAGATTGAATGGAACGTGGGAGTCGCAACATATGAGTACAAGCTCAATGCTGTTGACGGATCAATCCTATCGCGCGATATGGATTAATCTTAGAATTCTGCAAAGAATTTAGTCGTAAGCTCTAGCTTATTGGACGAAATGTGTGTCAATAAGCTAGAGCTCTGATACTCGCAACAAATATCCAAAGACAATCAACCCATAAAACAACTTTGGCTGCTTAAGCAATACAATCGCTTAAGCAGCCAAGATACGTTCCTGTAGTATTCACCGCCAGAAACGACAGTTCACTTATGCAGCTATGCAGCCTTTCGTGATACTCTCACCAATACGAGAGACATTACCGCACTCAAGCCAAGAAGCGCAACTATAGGAGCGTTATTATCTCCTGTACCAGGAAGGGTCTTTCCATTGCCGCTGCCACTAGTTGAATTACTAGGATCTTCAGGCGCAACAGGCGCTTCTACAATTTGGAACGTGGCACTAGTTGAACCTTCACAGTTTTCAACACCAGTAATTTTAACGGTATAGGTTCCTATGTCGACAGGAGATGTAACGGCCTCACCTGCTGCATTAAAGTACTCCACCGTGTAGTCACGGGGGGTTTCAAGCGCTTGTCCGTTAAGGGTTACGGTAGGGCTTGGCGTATAGGACTTAGAGTCATACGTATGGTTTTGGATAGGTGCAATTTGAGCTGCATCTAAAGAGGCTATTGTAATGGTGAAGTCTACACTTTGAGTTGCTATGCCAGTATAGTTTCCTGTACCTACTATCTTAGCCGTATAGGTTCCAACAGTTGTAGGTGATGCCACAGCTGTATCAGTTGCATCAAAATACTCTACCGTAAAGTCACGTGGGCTCTCTAAGGCAACTCCGTTTAGCGTTACTACAGGAACGGGAGTATAGGACTGCGTGGTATATGCAGCATCAGAAACACCAGATACAACTGCAGTCTCTAGTGAAAGAGGATCAATGATAAAGCTGGTGCTTATGACACTCGTGTAGTTTCCTGTACCAGTAATCCTTACGCTATAGATTCCTGCTGAAGTTGGTGATGTCACCGAGGTACCGGTTGCATCAAGATATTCATAGGTGAAATCACGAGGGGTTTGTAAGGTTGTATGATCAAGCACTACCGTAGGGATTGGAGCATAAGGCTTATCATCGAAAAGATGGTTTGGTATGTGGATAACTACTGCAGGCTGAATAGAAAGCGGGTCAATGGTGAAGCTTACCGTTTGAGTACCTGTGTAGTTTCCTACACCGGTAATCTTTAAGCGGTAGGTTCCAGCTTCCGTAGGTGAAGATACCGGAGCATTAGCTGCGTCAAGATACTCTATCGTGTAATCACGAGGGGTCTCAAGGGTGACTCCATCTAGCACTACCGCGGGGCTAGGAGTATAGGGTCGGTCGTTATAGGTATAGCTAGCTATGGCGGCAACAGTTGCACCACTGACGGCAGCTTGGTCAATCGTAAAGCTTACCGTCTGAGTGCCCGTATAATTTCCTGCACCGGTTATCTTTAGGCTGTAGGCTCCAGCAACCGTAGGCGAAGCGACAGGCGCATTAGCTGCGTCAAAATACTCTATCGTGTAATCACGAGGAGTCTCAAGGGTGACTCCATCTAGCGCTACCGCGGGGCTAGGAGTGTAAGGTTGCGTATTGTAGGCGCGATTGGGGATAGCTGCAATAGAAGCCGCGTCAACAGCAGCTTGGTCAATGGTGAAGCTTACTGTTTGAGTACCCGTGTAATTTCCTACACCGGTAATCTTTAGACGGTAGGTTCCAGCTTCCGTAGGTGAAGCGACAGGCGCATCTACGGCATCAAAATACTCTATCGTGTAATCACGAGGGGTCTCAAGGGTTGCTCCACTGAGCATCACCGTAGGGCTGGGAGTGTAGGGTTGCGTGTTGTAGGCGCGATTGGGGATAACTGCAATAGAAGCTGTGTCAACAGCGGCTTGGTCAATAGTAAAAATCACGCTTTTAGTGCCCGTATAATTTCCTACACCAGTAATAGTAAAGCTATAAGTCCCTGCGTCAGTAGGAGATGCGACAGGCGCCCCACCTGCATCAAGATACGCTGTGGTGTAGTCGCGAGGAGTCTCCAAGGTAACTCCATCTAATGTCACTGTTGAACTGGGGGTATAGGGTTGACCATTGTAGGTCTGGCTTGCAATAGCATCAATAGTTGCTCCATCAACAGGAAGGGGGTTGATGTCAAAAGTAAGGCTTCGTGTTCCTTCACAATTGTTAACGCCCGTAATAGTTACGGTAGGTGCATTAGCTGCACTAGACGTAGCGGCACTAACGTTGTTTGAATACACTGCGGTGTAATGAGTTCCTTCCGTAAGAAGACGATCGCCATTTTTTACCGTTACTGCTGGCTTAATCTCTTCTCCTGAATACGTTGCAGCGCTAGGATCTATCGAAAACGTCACAGTGCTTGAATTTAAATTCAAAGTTCCGTCTAGTTGGGCGCTGAACTCGCCAGCTGGTGCAGCTGCAAGAGATTCATAAGCAACCTTATCTTTGTCTATCCACTTTCCCGTTGTGAGCAAATCAAGGGCGAGATCCAATTGATAATCCTTAGGAGGGAGCGGCACCTGATCCTTAATTTCCGTATGAGTTGCTTCCCCAATGGAGACAGAGACAAGATAGGCATTTCGGAACATATCTCTTACATTAAGCGAAGCGTTGCTCGATGAAAAGTTTGTTAGGTCAATCGATGCGAGCGATGAACACCCCTCAAACATGTTATTTACCTGCTCTACCTTGGTAATGTCAAAACTAGACAAGTTAGGAGAAACCAGCAAAGAACAACCCGCAAACATATATTCCATCCTGGTCACTTTTGAGGTGTTGAAGTTAGACAAATCAAGACTGGTCAAAGAGGCGCAGCCCTCAAACATATTTTGCATTCTTGTTACTGACGTCGTGTCAATGTTGGAAAGATTGACAGATTGAAGGTTTGAGCAGTCGCTAAACATATAGTTCAATTCAGTTGCTTTAGAGGTACTAAAACCGCTCAAGTCTAAAGAGGTCAAAGAGGCGCAGCCCTCAAACATAAAAGAAAGACGGCTTACATTCTGGACTGTAAAAGTGCTAGGAAAGCTAAGTGTCTGAAGACTAGCGCATCCCGCAAACATACCAGCCATACTGGTTGTATTTATCGTATCAAAAGAACTTATGTTAAGAGATACAAGACCCTGTGCACCGTCAAACATATAGTTCATGTTGGTTACTTTTGTGGTATTAAAGTTTGCTAAATCAAGCGATGTGAGTTTAGGGCAATCTTCAAACATAGATACCATAGAGGTTACATTTGAAGTGTTAAATTGTGTTATTGTTAAAGACGCAAGCACACTACATCCTCTAAACATTTCATCCATAGTAGTAACTTGCGATGTATCAAATCCAGTCAAATCAAGAGACGTTAAAGCACTACATTCTTTAAACATGCTTTCCATAGTAGTAGCACTAGAAGTGTTGATCGCTGCTGCATTAATTAAGGAAAGAGAAGAGCACCCTGCAAATACTCCCTCAAAATTCGTTACGCGAGAAGTATCAATTCCTCCAAAATCAATAGCCGAAAGGTTTGAACAACCAGAAACCAATCCACGTATGCTTGTTGCACCTGAAACATCCAATCCTGTCAAATCAAGGTAAGTAAGACTTGTGAAGCCATAAAACATATAGCCGATAGAAGCTCCTGCTTTGATTGTCTTTCCTTCAGGGATAACAAACGCAGTAATAGATTTTCTGTAATCATACCAAGGAGCTTGGTCAAAGCGGTCGTATCTAATGTCAGTACGAAGAGAGGCAAGCGTACCTTCACTCGCACCTTCTTTTGGCGTTAGCGTCAGTACACCTTCAGCACTAATTTCCCAATCGACCGTGCCACTCTCGCCACTTGCGAGGGGGGCAGCATAAGCTGTCTCTTTTGCCACCGCACCCAACAAAACAGGTAACACACATAAACATAGGCAAAGCAAAACAACTGTTGCAATACCTGGATTTTTCGTAACTGGTTTTGTTTTCATAGAAGCTCTAGCCTTACTTTTTAGTGACCAAACGTACTGTTTTGCAGTATTTTTAATAATACAGCTCATTGTACTTCAAAATAGAACTAGCGAACCTGTTTTCTGGGTTTTCCTGGTGTTTTGTATAGTATTTAATACATTTTTCTGTATTCACAATTGAACTACAATTGCTTTTGCGCACTGCAACCCTACCTCACAACACATTGCACGCAAAACCTCCACATCCGTTTTACTTTTTCACACCCTTCACTACCTAAAACATGGGTTTTTTATAACCTTGCGCAACCTTTCTCCAACATTCAATATCATAGCGAAAGAATATAGAGCAAACCCACAGGAGGGTTGAAGCGGTGATTAGTAGACGAACTTTTATAGCCATGAGCATGCTTTTGGGCGCATCGGGAGCGACTTCTTTATACGGGTGCTCTCAAACCACACAAATCTCTCGCCTTGATGCAACTTATTTTCTCTATGACACCGTAATTGACGTTTCCCTTTATTCCACGGCGCAAGTACTAAGCGAGCTTGAGCAGGAACTTATTCGTTATGAGCAGCTTTTTTCGCGAACCCGAGAAGGAAGCGATATTTACCGAATCAATGAATCACAAGGAACGAAAGTTGAGGTTGACCCGTTAACGGCAGACATACTTGCACGCTCGCTATCGTTTTGTGCAGAAACCGAGGGGCTTTTTAATATAGCGCTGGGACGCGTAACTGAGCTATGGGATTTTTCTACAGAAACCATTCCTGACCCTGATGCACTTTCTGAAGCCTTACTACACACAGACTATCGCAAGGTACTTGTTGAAGGAACTACCGTTCAGCTTATTGATCCTCAAATCAAACTCGAACTAGGTGGCGTGGCAAAAGGCTATATAGCAGACTTGGCCGTCAAGTTTCTACGCGAACGAAATTGCCAAAATGCTCTCCTTAATCTGGGCGGAAACACCTACGCCATGGGAACAAAAGAAGGAGGCGAACAGTGGCGTATTGGGATACAAAATCCTACACGCGCTGACGGTTCTCTCCTTGCAACTATGAACCTCGAGAACAAATCTGCTGTCACTTCCGGCCTTTACGAACGTAGTTTTACGAAAGATGACACGTTTTACCACCACATCCTTGACCCTCAAACGGGCATGCCTGTGAACTCTGGGGTTTTAGGCGTTTCTATAGTGGGAGAAAGTTCTTTTCTATGCGACATGGTGAGCACAACCGTATTTCTTTTAGGAGCAAGCGCCGGCCTAGCCTTTCTTGAAGAAAAAAACGAATTAAGCGGTATTATTTGCCTTGAGGCCAATGAGGTTTTGCTTACTCCTGGGTTTGCCGCAACACTTGCCGACGGAATAACGGTTATTAACGCAGAATAAAATCCGCAACTAATTAACTTATATATTTCATGGGTAGTCAACTAATGACCAAAGGTCTACAATGACTTTTTTCATTGTTATCCGAGGAGACAGCCCATGCTTGAAAAGCTATTTCACCTGACAGAACGCAAAAGCACTATCCGAACTGAAATCATTGCAGGCTTGGTAACATTCTTTGCAATGTCGTATATATTGGGAGTGGCGCCGAGCATTTTGGGTGATCCTGCTACAGGACTTTCAGCAATATCCGTGTTTTTTGCTACCGCCATAGCCTCATGCTTAGCTTGCTTGGTAATGGGTCTTTTTGCTAATTTCCCCGTTGCTCTTGCACCTGGCATGGGCGTAACGAGCATCTTCACCTACTCTATTGTACTTATCTATGGCTATACCGGCGCAGAAGCATTAGCCGCGGTTTTTATTGCTGGTGTTTTATTTTTTATTTTAAGCGTGACTGGCATTCGCCAGATGATTATCGATGCCATTCCCCTCACCCTAAAGCTAGCTATTGGCACAGGCACCGGCTTTTTCATTTCTATGATTGCCCTTTCTAATTCAGGCATTATTGTTGCCGGATCAGGAAGCATTATTCAATTAGGAACACTTTCAGATCCTGTAGTAGCGTTAGCGGCATTTGGCATCTTGGTCACCTTAGTACTTATGTCACGAAAAACACTCGGCGCACCCTTCATTGGCATGGCCGTCACTGCAATTATAGGCCTTATCATGGGCGCGTTTGGCATGGCTGGAATGCCCACTCTTCCTGCTTCTATTTTCACCACAAGCGTTGACTTCAGCACCTTTGGCGCTTTTGTAGGAGGCCTTGATGGCCTTATCCATCGCCCTGAGTGGATTATTATTGTCATCACCTTGTTGTTCGTAGACTTTTTCGACACAACAGGCACGCTTATTGCACTTGGCTCAAGCGCAAATTTCATGGATGAAGAAGGCAACTTGAAAGGCATGGGTCGTGCTTTAGTTGTTGACTCCGGCAGTACCATCTTTGGTGCGATACTAGGCACTTCGTCAATTACTACGTATGTCGAATCAGGTACTGGCATTGCTGCAGGCGGTAGAACAGGTATTACCGCACTGGTTGCGGCTGCTGGCTTTTTCCTTTCGCTCTTTTTGGCGCCGTTAATTGTATCGATTGCCGTTGCCTGTGTAACAGCACCAGCAATTTTTGCCGTTGGGGTATATATGTCCCAGCAGATGAAAAAAATTGATTGGTCAGATATTGCCACTGCCGCAGTTTGCTTTATTACCATTGTGGTTATGGTGGCATCGTTTTCAATTTCAAATGGTATCGCTGTAGGTTTTATAACCTATAGTGCCATATATTTGTTTACAGGGCGCGCCAAAGAGCTCTCGCCTCTGTCGATTATTTTGACTCTTTTGTTTGTGGTTTATCTCATGACACTCTAAAAAAGTTTGTTGGCATGAAGCCTACAGCGGGTTCACTGTAGGCTCATTGCAGGCTTGCAGCAAGCTCGCTGCAGATCCTCTGCAAGCCTGCTGCGAACTCTCTACAGGCTTTGCTGCGGGTTCGTTGCAGGCTTCACACCTATCTATGACCTTACTTCCACAAGGCTAAGAAAACAAGTAAAGCCTGCATGACCGGATGAGGACAATCTGCTTAGGTCATGCAGGCTTATTAGTGTTATATTATTGCTTAGTAGCGACTATCAAAAATGCGTTTCGTTTTCTTTTCTGAGCGAGGAAGCTCTCCAATAGGAACACCTTTTGCTTCAGGCGTACATCCAATTTTTGCCTTAAATATCATTGCAAGCTCTTGTTCAGCACGCTCTTTATCTTCCCCTACCAACGGCGTTTCAAACAAAACAGTAAGAACATCTTTGCCCATAATGTGCTCAATCATAACCTGATACTCCGAAGAAGTGCCACTGGTAAAACTAATGACTTCCTCTACCTGAGCAGGGAAAATATTACATCCTTTTGCTTTAAACATGTCATCGGTTCGTCCTACAAGGGTATCAATGCGAGGATGATTCATTCCGCAAGAGCACTCACCAGGAATGATGCGCGTCAAATCGTGAGTGCGGTAACGAATAAGTGGTGCCCCCTGCTTGCGCAACGTGGTTAACACCAATTCACCCACTTCACCATCGGCAACGGGTTCACCCGTGATAGGGTCAACAACTTCAATGTAAATGTAATCGTTCCAAACGTGCATTCCCTCATGAGCTGAACACGAAATGCCAATGCCGGGACCGTATACTTCAGTCAGTCCGTAAATGTCAAAAATCTCAATCCCAAGCTCATTTGAAATACGATTACGCATTTTATCGCCCCAGCGCTCACTGCCAATAACGCCTTTGCGCAGCTTCACTTTGTCCCGCAAGCCACGAGCTGCAATCTCTTCAGCAAGCAACAGTGCATACGAGCTTGTTGCGCACAGAACAGTAGACTGAAGATCCTGCATCATTGCCAGTTGCTTTTCGGTATTTCCCGGACCCATGGGAATTGCCATTGCCCCCAAACGTTCCGCACCCAACTGAAAACCGATTCCCGCCGTCCAAAGGCCATAACCAGGCGTAATATGAATGCGGTCTTTGTTGCTAATTCCTGCCACCTCATAACACCGGGCAAACTGTATTGCCCAGTCAGTGACGTCTTGTTGGGTATAGGGAATAATAACAGGAGTGCCCGTTGTGCCGCTTGAAGAGTGAATGCGCACTATCTCTTCATCGGGAACCGCCTGCAATCCCAAAGGGTAGGCGTTGCGCAAATCATCTTTTTCAGAAAAGGGCAGCTTTTCAAAGTCAGCTTGAGTCTGAACATCAGTCAAATCAATGCCTTCAAATTTACTTGCGTAAAACGAAGAATTATCCTTGAGTGTTTTAAATTGCTGTTTTATGAGCAGCAACTGCTCTTCTGTCATACGCATACTACGTCCTCAGAAACAATGTCGATTGCGGATACATTCATTGCCACAAAGCGGGGTTTAACACACACCTCAATAGCTCGTTTTAGGTCTTCAAGATTAAGCGGCACGCAGCCAGTCTGCAATGCGCTTGCCAAAAGCAACGTGTTTAGAACTTTGCGTCCTCCTGCTGCGTTAGTCAGAGCCATGTCGTCAACCACCGTAATGTGTGCCCGAGCAGCTTTGATGGCTTGTGCAAGAGAATCCAAAACTTCCTGAGCGCGATAAGGCTGTGCAGAAAGCGCCGAAGAAACTGGTTGAATAGGCGTTTTAGCAGTAACGAGCATTGCTCCCGGCGCAAGATAAGGAACCATGCGTGCTGCTTCAGCGGGCTCAAAAGCAATAATCAACTGAGCCGAAGCATGTGCGATTAGCGGCGCACAAACCTCTTCACCTTCGTTTCCCATACGCACATGCGAAACAACACTGCCTCCGCGCTGCGCCATACCAATAGTCTCGGCCGTACGCACCTGCCAGCCTTTTTCCTGTGCCGCCTGAGCCAAAACCTTTGCAGCCAAAACCGTTCCCTGTCCGCCCACGCCTGCTAGTAATATGTTAAGCATGGGATTCCTCCTTTTGCAGAGCGCTCTCATTGACAAGCGTTGCGTGTGTTTCCTTGTTTTCCTGCTTGTCTGCCGGTTTAGTAGGTTTTTCACAGGCAATAACACCAAAAGGGCAAACCTGTTCACACAGGGCACACCCGTTACAAAGAGACGTGTCTACAAAGGCTTGACCTCGCTCTTTGCTGCGAGGCCCCCGAGCATCAACATCAAAGGCAATTGCAGGACAGCCAATTTCGGTAATGCACTTTTTACAGCCTGTGCATGCCTGAGAGTCAATAGTAGCAGGAGCATGAGGCTGCTCAAGCTGTATACAAGGCGACACAAACAACAAAGCAGAAGGACCAGTAAACCCAATTGCTTCTTTGGCAGCGGCCACCGATTGTTCTAAATTCAAAGGATCCGCATAGATAATGCACTCGAATCCGAGAGCCCTGAGAGCCGCTTCTATCGAAAGAGGCTTGCGGTGTTGCCCCATAAGCGTCAAGCCCGTCCCCGGATGAGGCTGCAAACCCGTCATGGCAGTGGTTGCATTATCAAGAACGCAAACGGTTATATCATGTCCGTTATAAGCAGCATTGGCGATTCCCGGCAATCCACTTGCGAAGAAGGTTGAATCCCCTACAAAAGCGAGAGCTTTTTTGTGCGGCTCTGCTACGGCAAAACCTTGAGCCATGGTAATACCCGCACCCATACAAAGACACGTATCAACCGCCTCAAGGGGGCTCGCATTTCCTAGCGTATAGCAACCTATGTCTCCGCAAAACACTGCAGGTGCTTTACCTAACGCTTGCTTAACGGCGTAAAAGCTCCCCCGATGAGGACACCCCGCACAAAGAACCGGCGGGCGCACCGGCAGCGAAATGCTCTGCGACAATTGAGCTACAACGACTTCTGGGGAGCTGGCATCTTTGCACTCTGCTTCGCTCAATTCTTCAGCGATACCGAAGAATTCTAATAGGCGCGCAATGCAGTCGTCCACGTCGTTTTCGCCGCGGTCACGCGTATGTCCAGTCAACTTGCCCAGCACCTCGTAAGATGCGTGGGTACGTCCTGCAAACATAACCATTTCGTCTTCGAGCACATGATCCAATTCTTCAAACACCAGAATACGGCTAAGCCCTGCCGTGAAATCTTCTGCAATGTTTTGAGGAAACGGATAGGGCGTACCAACTTGCCAAAAGCGATACGCAGGAACCGTTACCCCCAAAGCACCGGCACGTTGCTCTATTACACGCAACGCCTCACGTGCATGTGCCGAGGACACACCACCTGCCACAATCCCCAAACAAGGCGCCTGCGTTTCCCCGCCTTCAAACACGGGGTTAAATCTCGAAAACATTGTATCCTCTGCGTAGTCGCGCGCAATGCTTCTTAGACGAGTGTTAATTTCTCCGTGCGCCTCATAAGCGCGACGAGGGAAGATAATCCAGCGAGGGTCGTATTCAAACCCCTCTTCAGGAACGGGTTTTGCGGTGGTCACTTCTTCTACGTCGAAAAATGTTGAAGCATGACAAATGCGCGTAGTAGGGCGCACTATCACCGGCGTAGCATACCGCTCTGAAAGCTCAAACGCAGCCTTCATCATTTCGAAGCCCTGATCAGGGTTTTCGGGGTCAAGTACCGGGACTTTTGCAAAGGAGGCAAAACGCCTGGTGTCTTGTTCTGTTTGTGACGATATGGGACCGGGGTCGTCCGCCACGTAAAGCACCGTACCACCCTTAACGCCTACATAGTTAAGACTCATCAAGGCATCGCTAGCTACATTCAGCCCAACCTGTTTGCAGGTATACAACGTACGAGCTCCGCAATAAGCGGCACCCGCAACTAATTCCAGTGCACTTTTTTCATTCGTTGACCACTCAACATGCACACCCTGAGCACTACCTGATGCATGAAGTTTAGCCACTGTTTCTATGAGCTCTGAAGAGGGCGTACCGGGATATCCGGCCACCACGCGCACCCCCGCCTCTAAGGCGGCGTGCGCCAGGGCTTCGTTACCCATCAATAATTGCTTTGCCATACCTTCGCCTGTCTTGCTTTCGTCTTGTGTTTGCCCTACACGACCTCACACCCATCCTACAGGGCCTTACTATGCTTCCAATGAAAAGTCTTATAATACAAGCGACCTTGCAAGAAAAGATGCAAGGTCTTCTCTAAGCTTACGCCTATGCGTCAGCCATGCTCTTTTTGTAGTCTATGATTTTCTGGCGCGCTCCATCGCAGCCCGTACCCATAATTTGCACCGCAAGAATTGCAGCATTTTTTGATCCGTTAATAGCCACACATGCCACAGGAACACCTGAAGGCATCTGAACCATAGAAAGCAGTGAATCTAAACCACCTAAATCACTTGTTTTCATGGGAACGGTAATCACAGGATTTGGCGTATAAGCAGCCACAACGCCGCCAAGATGAGCAGCCTTACCAGCAGCTGCAATAATAACGCGAATACCGCGCTCATGTGCAGAACTAGCCCAATCATGCACTTCTGCAGGCTTACGATGAGCGCTGGCAACCTTTACCTCATAAGGAACACCAAACTCATCGAGCTGTTTCATGCAGGCTTCCATGGCAGGCATGTCGCTTTCCGAACCCATGATAATACCAACAACGGGGGCTTTGCATTCGCAAGACATACTTTACTCCTGTCTTTCTATACGCTTTTTGCGCGATTCATGTAATTTATAACAGCTAATTAGTTTACCACCTTCGGCAAATAAACTACAATCGAAACCCCACAAAGGCTCAATCACCCTACAAGGAGCTCTTATTTATGGCTATTGTTGACATTCACGCACATATCTATCCAGAAAAAATCGCTGCTCGAGCCGTCGATGCAATTGGTAAGTTCTACAGCACGGATATGAAGGGTGAAGGAACTTCTGAGCATTTGCTAAGCGCCCAAGAGAAGGCACCTATTACACACTTTGTCGTTCATTCTGTTGCCACCACGCCAAATAGCGTAGAAACTATCAACAATTTCATTGCCCAAGAATGCAAACAACATCCTGAATTTATTGGTTTTATGGCCATGCACCAAGATTATCCCAACCCTGAAAAAGAAATCGAGCGAGCCATTAGCATGGGACTATGCGGCATGAAGCTTCATCCTGACACCCAGGGGATTAACATGGATGACCCCAAGTTTATGGAAATATTCGAAATCATTGCCGGTCGCATTCCTGTGATTATTCACACAGGTGACTACCGCTTTGATCGCTCTCACCCCCGTCGCCTAGTACAAGTACTTAAAGCTTTTCCCGATTTGGTGGTTAATGCCGCACATTTTGGTGCTTGGTCACTATTTGAACTAGGGTATGACTTCCTTCATGCGGAGAATCTTTTTGTTGACGCTTCTAGCTCCCAAGCTTTTTTGGGTCAACGCCGCATGCGAGAACTCACGCGTCTGTGGGGAACCGACCGCGTTTTATTTGGCTCCGATTTTCCCATGTGGGATCCTGCAACCGAGTATAATCTTTTCGTTTCTTCAGGATTTACCGAACGTGAACTCGAAAACTTGCTCTGGCATAACGCGGAACGCTTTTTAGACAAAGAGATTCACTAGGACAAGCGTTGAAACGCTAAAACGCTTACAGTAGGCGTCGCCAGAGGTTTTAGTCTTCCTCGCTTGCTTCACTTTGATCTCTGGCCTCAATCACAACATTAATCTTGTCTATGCGGTGCCTATCCATTTCTTCAACCGTGAATGTTGCTTTTTTGTCGTTGAGCTCAACTGAAACGACATCCCCGTTCTCCGGAATACGATCAAAGAGGGTTAGCAACAGGCCTCCCGCAGTTTCGCACTCTTCAGATTCTTCGGGTTCAAACCCCATTAAATCCTCTAGCTCCCCAACAGACAGAGAGCCCTCTATGCGGTAAACCTTTTGATTAACCTTAACACCTTCTGCAACATAAACGCTCTCAGCAACTTTTACAACTTCTTCACCACAACCATGATTGTATTCGTCTTCGGTTCTGCCTACAATTTGTTGAATAATATCATTCATGGTAACGATGCCTGCCGTACCTCCATGCTCATCGACAACAACCGCAATCTTGGTATGATTGTCTTGGAGCATTTGAATGAGTTTTGCAATAGAAATTCCCTCGGGAACAGCATGGATAGTGCGAACATGTAGGTCTTCAATGGTTTGTGCAGGTTCCATGGTATAAAGATCTTTTACGTGGACAAAACCCGTAATGCTATCTTTGTTGCCGCGACATACGGGATAGCGCGTATACTTGTATTGATGTACCACAGCAAGGTTTTCCTCAAGCGAATCTTCCAAATCAATGCAGATTAAATCCATGCGGGGAGTCATAATGGCTTCCGCATCCTTTTCGCCAAGGTCTAAGATGTTGTCTACGTACGTATTGTGCTCTGGGTCAATCAGTCCGCTTTCGGTACTCTCGTCAATAAGTAGCTTAATTTCTTCGTCGGTATAAACCTCATGTTCGTTTGAGATATCATGCCCCATTGCGCGCATAATTGCATTTGTTAGCCCATTAAAAAGCCACATGAAAGGATAGGTTATACGGTAAAACCAAACCAAAGGCGTTGCCGTGCGAAGCGCATATTTTTCGGTCGAAAAAATTGCAAGCGACTTGGGGATGAGCTCACCCGCCACAATATGCAATGAAGTAACAATGAGAAAGCCAATCGCAATAGATATAGCATGGATGGCTACCACAGGAACACCCAGACTTAACAGTAACGGCGAAATCAGGGCGGAAACTGCTGGCTCACCCAACCAACCAAGCGCAAGCGAAGCAAGCGTAATTCCTAGTTGGCAAGCAGATAAATACGCATTGATGTTGCTGGAAACAAGTTTTGCGTGCCGCGCACCTGGGCGACCTTCTTCAACAAATAACTCAACTTGAGACTTGCGAATGCGAACCAAAGCAAATTCGGCTGCAACAAAAAAAGCATTCATAAACAAAAAGAATAGTACAAGAAAAAGGCTTAACGCAACGGGCATTAAAGCTAGTCTCCTCTGGTCGATTATTGATACCTAACAGCCTTGCAAACATCTACGGGCAGACACGGTGGAAGTGTGCCAAAAAGTGGTGTAAAGCTCGGTTTGTATTCGCTACAGAAATCTATTGTGAATGAAGCCGCTTGTTCACTACGCGAAACCCACACTATATACAAAAGTAAGGAGCTGTGTCAAATTTGATGCAGCTCCTTAACGTAGGTGAGTTCTTTTCAAGCGATGGCCTGGCTGCTAGGCATTGGGCTTTGGTCGTTGGGCGGTGGTCGTTGGTTGCTAGTCGTTGGTTAAGTGCAACTACTACAGGCGCAACCGTCAGCATTAACATTTTAGTAAGTGAATCATCATTATCTTCGGAAGTAAACTGTTAATAATTTCGGAAGTGAGTGGTATACTACTTCTACCGACAGGAACGAGGTAACAAAATTGAATGGAGAATACAAACCAAGAATAGCAGATACAATTTTGCGTGAACGGCTTAAATCCACAGGTGCTGTACTAATAGAAGGGGCAAAATGGTGCGGCAAAACAAGGACAGCAATGGAAAGCTCGAAAAGCCATTTGTTCATGCAAGACCCAGATAAACGGATGTCTTATCTACAGGCCGCCGATACAAAACCATCTCTCCTCCTCAAAGGAGAAACGCCACGACTTTTGGACGAATGGCAAACCGCACCGGTGCTTTGGGATGCAGTGCGCTATGCCGTCGATATGCGAGGTGAGCCGGGGCAGTTTATTTTAACCGGCTCTGCTGTACCGCGTGACAATGTGGTACAGCACACAGGAACTGGCAGAATTTCTCGTATGATAATGCGTCCCATGAGCCTATTTGAATCGAAAGAATCGAACGGAAGCGTTTCGCTTCATGATTTGTTTGCTGGCAAAATGGATATTACTGCAATGAGTGATTTGAGCATTGAACAAATTGCTACGGCGATTGTCCGCGGTGGCTGGCCAGCTTCTCTTGACCAAAAGCCTACTACTTCACTAAGGCACGCCATTGATTATGTGGAAGCAGTCATCAATCAAGATGTTTCGGCTGTTGACGATATTCAAAAAAATCCGGCGAGAGTAAGGGCACTTTTGCGCTCTCTGGCACGGAATGTCTCGACACTTGCCACAATCAAAACCCTACACGATGATATCGCCGAGGGTGATACCGGTGATAGTCTGTCCGAAAAGAGCATCAGCCAATATTTGTCCGCTTTAGATAGAATTTTTGTGACCGACAATGTGCCAGCATGGAATCCGGCGCTTCGATCGAAATCAGCAATACGAACTTCGCCTAAAAGACAATTTGTAGACCCGTCAATCGCTACAGCGGTTATGAGGCTAACGCCCGAGAGGCTTCTTGATGACTTCAATTATTTCGGGTTTTTATTTGAGTCCTTATGTACAAGGGATTTGAAAGTGTATGCAGAAGCCATAGATGGGCAAATATTTCATTATAGAGATTCGAGTGGTCTTGAATGCGACTCGGTTATTGCATTACATGACGGTCGCTGGGCTGCCGTTGAAGTGAAACTTGGCTCAAAACAGATTGAAGAAGCAGCCAAACATTTGCTCAAATTGAAAGATAAGATTAACACCGACAAAATGAAAGAACCATCGTTTTTGATGATTTTAACGGGTGGAGAGCTAGCCTACCAAAGAAATGATGGGGTATTTGTGGTTCCTTTGGGATGCTTGAAAGATTAATACATTCGTTGAAGGAGACGCTGCGCGAGTCATCGTTTGGTGAAAGTTTCTGTGGTACTACTGTGATGTTAAAAAGCAGGGGAATGTCGATAGGTATACCCTTGAATACACGTTGCACCTGAGCCGCCGACCAATTCTCGATGCTGGCTTTTATGGCGGCGAGCCGCATGCTGTATTGCCTAAAATTAGGTGTAGCGCATAGTCCCTCCTAGGCAAACAATCATGCCCTGTCCCAAAAGCAACTCAACCCTTCCCAAACAAACAAAAAGCTGCAACTCGTAGTGAGTCACAGCTTTTACTTGCGCTTTATATGTTGCCTAAGGGCTCTTTGCCGCCCCTCAGGAGTTTTCTCTATTCGTTTTATACCTGTCCAGTTACCAACAAGACAAGCGAGACAACCGCAGCTATTAATATGATACCCACAACCACCTTGTCGAGCTTGCTTTCCAAATAGGGTTCGTTGCGTTCTCTTTTACCTTTGACATAGACCAATATACCTGGCGCATAGAGCAAAGACATGATAGTCAGGCCAACTGCGCCACTGGCGTACGCCAAAAAGAAGCTATAGACAATGCCTACAATGCTGAAGATACGCCAGAACACCAAACTTCCGCGCAGTTTGTTTTTGAAAGCGCCCGGCTCGGTAAAAGCAACTTTGGCAAAATAAGCTGCCGAGAGCAAATAAGGTAGCAAAATCATGCCCGCAGAAAGCGTGTAGAAAAGCTGATAAGTGCTGTCAGAAAACAACATGACAATCAAAAAGATTTCAATGATGATGTTTGAGACAATAAGCGTCACAATGGGCGCGCCTTTTTTGTTGGTCTTTGCAAATGCCTTCAAAAATACGCCTTCAGTGGCAGCTTCATAGGGGGATTCGCTCGTTAAAACCGTATATCCCAGCATGGCGCCAATCAAGGACAACACAACGCCACCATTAATAAGAAGTGCTCCCCAAGGACCTACTGCGGCCTCCATAACACCAGCTAGCGAAGGATTTTCAAGCTGTGCAAGCTCGGACATAGGCATAACACCCATGCTTAAAATACTTACCAGTAGATATATAGTAAGCACGCAGCAAAACGCAATAATGGTGGCCTTGCCCACGTCGGTAGTCTTTTTTGCACGACCAGATATAGCAATCGCACCCTCAATACCCACAAATACCCAAATGGTAACCATCATGGTTGAGCTTACTTGATCAAAAAAGGGCAAACTGGTGTCTGCTCCTGCCGAGAAGTTTGCCATAAAGATAGCGGGATCGAATTTCTGCAAAAAGATAAGCGCCATAATGGCAACAAAAATGGGAACGAACTTACTGATGGTAATGACCGCGTTTACGCCCGTTGCCTCCTTGATACCTCGGGATACCAAAAATACGTAAAGCCAAATGATACAACTTGCGCCGATGATTGATGGCAAGTTGTTTCCGCCGCCAAACACGGGGAAAAAATACGACAACGCTCCAAACAACAAAGCCGAAAAGCTCACCGTGCACAACATGGCACTAATCCAATAGCCCCAAGCACTATTAAATCCTAAAAAGTTGCCAAAACCTGCACTTGCATAACTGTAAATGCCGCCTCGTAATTCTGGCTTAATGCGTGATAGAGCAAAAAACGAAAGAACCAGGCAAAGCACGCCTACAGCAGAGATACCCCAAGCAGTCAAAACCGCTGCGCCACTAGCGCCGCCAGCTGCTTGATCTCCTGCTAAGGTAAACACACCACCGCCTACAATAAGGGTGATTACCGTTGTCACCAGGCGGAAAATCCCCAGGTTACCATGCTGTTGCATTTCGCCTGACGTTTCACCTCCAGACGCTACCGCACCCACTCCATTACCTGCTTGCTTACTCATATTGGTCCCCATTCTTTAAAATTAACAAGCGTATAATACCCCAGCTTCGCCCGTCGCATTACGCAATTATTCATAATTTTGCATACGGGAGTTGCATTGCCACCAACGA
Source organism: uncultured Eggerthella sp. (assembly GCA_964369725.1). Lineage (GTDB taxonomy): Bacteria > Actinomycetota > Coriobacteriia > Coriobacteriales > Eggerthellaceae > Paraeggerthella. Next base: position 91,525 of record CAYJGC010000001.1, on the reverse strand, counting down.
ACGCTCTCGTCCTCTTTTTTCTACCACTGGCAAAAAAATTCACTTGATGCGCTTATGAAATAACGGTGCGACTCACTAAAACCGAATCTAATACAGCCTGATTAAGACTACATCCCAGGCCGTATTCATATCCTTTGGTATTAAGAAGGATTTGCCCGCCATGAGCCTCATACGGCGGATTGGTTATGTCTTGAGAAAAATAATGAGAGGTAGAGCCTATGTCGCCCGGAGCTTTTGTAACTCCCAGCGTTTCAAAAGCAGCATGAAGGCGTTTTGAAATCCCTGTGTCATACATGCCGCCCATCCAAACATCTATCCCGTGGCTCCGCGCTTCAAAGACAAAGTCTAGCGCGTTTTTTACGCCTCCCAGTTTTGCAATTTTAATAGCATACGTGCGAAGATCTTTGTAACCGAGAGCCTTCACAAAATCCGCAGGTGAAACAATAGATTCGTCTAAGCAAACGGGGGTGCGTAGGCTTTTTTGCAATCTAACCAATCGCTCTAGCAATTCCGCTGATGCTGTCTTTCCCATGCAACCTGAGTCAAGCGGCTCTTCAATCCACGCTACGCGATATTTGTCGAGGGCACGCAATTCTTCTCTATTGTCTTCGGTGAAGCTTTGATTTGCATCGAGCGTGATGGCAATATGCGGAAGAGCTTTGCGAACCGCATGAACATGCTCAAGCATGTGACCTGGCTTTACCTTGAGTTTAACGCGTCGATATCCCGCCTTCGCGCAGTTTATTGCAGCAGTTGCGGTTTCTTTTGGAGTACCAAGCCCCAATACAGCTCCTGCGCTAACGCTTTTTTGAGAAGACGCGTGCGAAGCTAAAGAAGCGGACGAGGTGTCGTTTTCTGACACGCCGCCAATAAGCTGCCACAGCGGTTTTCCAACAATTTTGCCATACAAATCCCAAAGAGCTGGCTCTAAGGCGCCACACGCTAAAGGAAAAGAAGAAGCACGCTGATAGCTTGCAAAAACTCCGCTTGCCTCACTTGGATGAAGCATAACCGTGTTTAAAATGAGTGGAGCGAGTACCTCTTTGAGCACGTAGGCATCCTGTTCAAGCGTCTCGGGTAAATACCAATCCGTTTCAAATGCTACGCATTCGCCAAGTCCCGTCCTGCCGGCGTGGTCGGTCACTTCAACAATGATTGATTCTCGATGGGTTAGCGTTTCTTTTGCGGTTTTAAACGGCTTTTTAAAAGGCAGGCGTATTCGATGCAACGTAACTTTTTTTACCTCTATCCGCTGGTGATATAGCAGCTCTAGTTGCGTAGCTGCCGTTTTTCCTACTCCCGTACGAGGAAACTCATTCAGCGCGCATATACAGTCTGGCAGATACAGCTTTGAAAGCTGAGCATGGAGTTTTGCTTGGATTGCTTTTGCAAACTGTGGATTGGTTAATTGGGGAGCTGTTGAATTGTCCCGCTCGACTAAAGCAATGGGGCGACGACCCCATGTAGCATCTTCGACACTAAAAACGTACGTATCGGAAACGCCTGGCAGTCGAAGAATTTTATCCCTAATTTCAGCAGGATATATATTTTCGCCGCCTGATACAAACATGTCCTTAGTACGCTCTTTTAGATAAATTTTTCCTTGATACAGAGCGGCCGTGTCGCCGGTAAGAAAAAACCCGTCTACCGTATATGCTCCTCGTGCATTTAAGTAACCTTCGAAAAGCCCCGGTCCTTTGATAGCAAGACGACCAAACCCCTGCTCATCGGGACCCACTATATGAGCCTCATAGCCAGGAAGAAGTCGCAAGCCGCCCACATATGATGGCGTAAGGCGCGTATAGGCCACCTGACTAGATGTTTCTGTCATGCCGTAACTCACATACACCCGCGCCTGCGCCAACAGCGCACGTTCAAGCGTTTGAGGGTTTGGCCTACTGCCGCCCAGCAAAATGCAGTGATAGCGCGAAAGAGCTTCGGCGCGAGGAGACGCCAGCATATCTTGAAGCATTTTGTCTACCACAGAAATATGTGTAGCATTTTTATAGGCAGCATCTTCCAGAAGTCTCGTTGCGTCAAAACGTTGATACAAAACGAAAGAATTTCCCTGAAGAAAACTGCGAACCACTATTTGAAATCCGCCAATATGGAACAGAGGAAGGGCAAGCTGCCACAGCACTTCCGCTTGACGATTAAGAGAGTCGTTAGAGATTTGCGCTGAAGCACATAGATTATCCCAGGTGAGCGATGCCGCTTTTGCACGACCAGTTGTACCCGAAGTAAACATAACCAACGCACGTGCTGAACCGTCAAACATGCGCGTTGCTCGACTTGCATAATTGATTATTACCTCTATAGCCTCTTGCCTGGTCTCCGCCTCACGCCTGCGCACAAAATCTTGCCGCGTCTCGGCACGACCCAACGCCCGCGTTGAGCGCGCCTGTGCGTTTGCCGCAGAATTGCGAAATGCTGTAGACCTTGATGAGCGAGCATGCTCCCTCGTTGATAGAGCCTCGCCAGAAAACAACTCTTCAGCTTGCTTCATGAGCTTCTTTATATTGGTAGCATCAATGCGAAGGGCAATGCGCACTTTACCGTCTCGTTCAACCTCTAATATGCGCGTGAGTTTTTCAGAAACCGTCAAGCGCGAATTAAGTACTATGAGCGTATAGCCCCCATATGCTGCGGCGAGTGTTAAAAAAACAAAAGCAGGGCAATTGGGCAAGTCTACCGTGATGCAATCGCGCTGACGCACGCCTTTTTCGCTCAAACAATACGCCAGCGCAGCTGAAAGCATGCGCGTTTCTCGGTACGAATACGAGGTTTCAAAACCCGCTTCATCAACATGTGTGAAGCAGGTACTTTGAGGAAACCTTCTTGCCGTACTTTCAAACGCGCTTATCATGATTACACCCTACTGCCCTCTCTTAATCTGTACAGACCTAGGGAAATTTAGGAAATTGAGTGAAATCAGGAGCGCGATGTTCTTTAAAAGCGTCGCGACCCTCTTTTGCCTCGTCGGTCGTGTAATACAACAACGTGGCATCTCCGGCAAGTTGCTGAATTCCTGCAAGACCGTCAGTAGCTGCATTAAACGACGCCTTCATAAAACGCAATGCTGTAGGGGAGAACTGCAGCATTTCTTGAGCCCATTGCATACAGGTCTTTTCTAGGTCATCAAAAGGAACCACTTCGTTTACCAAACCCATTTCAAGCGCCTGAGTCGCAGAATACTGCCTACATAGGTACCAAATTTCACGCGCCTTTTTTTGACCAATAATATTTGCCAAATAACCCGCGCCATACCCCGCATCAAAACTTCCAACTTTTGGTCCAGTCTGCCCAAATTTTGCCGTGTCTGCAGCAATTGAAAGATCGCAAAGAATATGGAGAACGTGACCTCCGCCGATTGCATAGCCGTTAACCATGGCAATCACGGGTTTAGGGACAACACGAATGAGTCTTTGCAGGTCAAGCACGTTTAACCGCGGAATGCTATCTTCTCCTACATACCCACCGTTGCCACGAATTTTCTGGTCTCCTCCTGAGCAAAAAGCCTCATCTTCATGGCGTCCACCATGGTTGGCACCCGTTAAAATGATGACTCCCACCGATTCATCTTCACGCGCCACTGAAAATGCATCGTACATTTCATTGACGGTGAGGGGAGTAAATGCGTTGCGGCGCTCTGGCCTGTTGATTGTTATTTTTGCAACTCCGTTACAAGTTTCATAGATAATTTCACGGTATTCTTTCCCAATTTTCCAAGAGAAATCGGTCATAAATGTCCTCCAAAATCCTTAATGTGAAGTACTGTTGCGATGGTGCTATTCCAAATTGTATAGACAAAAAAGTTTAGGTCATCATACCGCGACAAAACCCCCGTAGGCATACCATCAAACAAGAATTCAAGAAAAAACGATGAGCGGAGTCTCTTGAGCTATGTTCTTTGCTGCGAGAACAACAGAGCTTTTTACCCTTTTCGTAAGCTCATGCCAACACAGCCATTCGTAAACTTAATCTATATTCTTGCTTGTGATAACAAAAGAGCTTCTTGCACTCTTTCTACAAATTCGTTCGGACGCTCCAGATGAGCATTGTGTCCAGTACCGTTAATTGCTCTTATGCAGACTGACGTATCCTTCGCCAACTGTTGGGCGTATTTGAAATATTTTATATCGCGCTCTCCAACAATGAAAGAGATCTCTCTACCTTTACGATGCAATACATTTAACGCCTCAACCACTCTATCATACGGTGGCATCACATGCTGCCCCGATAGCTCAAACATACGCGCAAGCACTTCGGGGTCATTTTTCATACGACCCAGCCGGACTTCTTTTCTCACGTCTTCTGATAGCTCAAGTTGCGTTTTAAACAACGGTATTTTTTCCCAGGCATCCATAAATGCTGACAATCCCCCTGTTCTCAGCTTGATTGCATTTGCTAAATCGCGTTCTTGAGCAGCAAGGCGCTCCGCATCATTTTTGCTTCCCAACCCAACTCCTTCGAGCATTAACGTTGAAGCGAGGTGCGAAAAGTCTTGAGGGCTTGAAACAAGTGCTTGCAGGGCAACGCGCCCACCCATTGAATAACCCAACACGGCGGGAGTTTGTTTTTCTTTTTCTTTGACGTATGCCAAAAACGCGCGCAAACAGTCTCCCTGACTTTCAAGCGTATAGGAATCAAAGCCTTCCGGTGCATCTGAAGAACCGTGTCCTACCAAATCTAAGGCCCAAACAACTCTTTGAGCGGAAAGCTTACCTGCAACGCCATTCCACGAATCAACACTCTGCGCAAACCCATGCAACAAGACGCAGGGAATGAGCGGCACTTTTTTCTTTCTGCAGACAGGCTCCCATTTTCGTACGCTATACCGCACTCCGCGAAACAGAAATTTTTCTTCTGTTGTACGAACCTGATGCACGAAAACATCTTCACTCGTTTCACGTGTTTCACGTGAAACGCTTTCGGTGGTCGGCTTGGTGTTTTCTTTTTCTAGGAGAGAAATTTCTAAGGGAGCCACGACGGGGCTTTGGAGAGATCTCTCTACGTTGCAATCACTCACGCAAGACTCCAAAATGGCGCGTAACGCTCTTTTATTCCTTGGAGAGGAACGGGGATTTCCAAAAGGGTAATTCCTGGGGTCTCCAAAAACTCCCGATAGATTTTTTCAAAGCAATCAAGCGTTTCAGCCCTTGCATAAGGAACGGCAAAGGTATGCGCTGCCGCTTCAAAATTTACGTCCTGGGGGGTAAGGAACAATCGTTCAAAATAATCTTCAGAAGACTTTTGAGGCAACATATCAAAAATTGCCCCGCCATTATTATTAAGTAAAACAATTACTATACTTGGAATCACAGCTTCTGGCTCAACAGCTTGAACCGTCTTTTTTTGTATCCTCAGCTCCCTTTGTAATGCAAGAGCATTTATGTCGTGAAGAAGCGTTAAATCGCCCGCAAGAAACGTAGTCTGCTTAAACGACTGAGCAACCCCTAAAGCAGTCGATAGCGTTCCATCTATCCCATTAAGTCCGCGATTACAAAACACGCGTACCTGTTTTCCTGCTGTTAAAAACGTATCAAGCGCGCGCACGCTCATCGAATTTGCAACAAACAAACTGGAGCCTTCTGGCATACAATCAATCATTCGAGAGACAAACGAGCCCTCAAAATCGTTTGCAGGTTCCACCTTACCCGCCTCAATACGCAACCGGGCAGCCTCATTAAGCTTTTGCCATCTCGTTGCAAAGATAGCGCGCTCTTCGTCAAATTCCAAAGTCCCGCCAAAACTTGCAACAAACTCATGCGAACAGCAGCGCACAAATATATGAGTACTGGCAGTAAAGTCTCTTGTTTCATAAGGGTCAACTACAATTTGAAGTGGCCTAATACGCTCAATTAATTGACTTACTTTTTTAGAAACAGGATATTGCCCAAACCGCACAACCACGGAAGGCTGCAATCCTTCAGAAACTAATCCACCTTTTTCTATAACCGTGTCATACGAATCTACGATGGATGAACCCGCAAAGCCACGCAACCCTGAAAGCACGTCTGCAAAAACAGGTATATCGCAACCTTGTGCCCATTCTATCAGTAACCGTGCTTCATTTTTGCTTAAGCACGTGCCTTCACCAGCCAAAATCAAAACACGCGCAGCTTGGAATAATTCTTTTAGCTCCTCAATCATCCCAGACGAAAGAGATGTCTGTTTTTGCATTTGCGTGAACGAAAAAGAAGGGCTTTTTGCGCCTTCAAATAAATCTAACAAAGTAATATCAGGAGTTAGCGGTTCTTCAAAAGGAAAATTAACCTGCACCGGTCCACCCAAAGAAAACCCTGCGATCAAAGCCTCTGGGGGAAGCGAAGCGCTTTCAGCTCCTGCGGCAATGACGCTTTCTCTCGCAGCCTGACGGGCAAACAGAAGAGATTTGCTGTCTTCAGAAGGGAGGGGCATCTGGCGAAAAGAGCGCACGTGACTTCCAAACAAGTGAAGCTGGTCACACGTCTGAGGTGCACCACACCCTTGAAGAGTTGCAGGTCTATCCCCTGAAAGAACAATCAACCCTACACGAGAGGCTTCAGCCTCAAGAACAGCAGGATAATAGTTGGCAACAGCCGTACCGGAAGTGCAGATTACCGCCACAGGACGGCCACTTGCTTTTGCAATTCCAAGCGCGAAAAATGCAGCACCGCGCTCATCAACATCAACAAAAATTCTCAACTGTTGAGGATTGCGTCGAGACATCTCATACGCCACCATAGCAAGGGGTGTAGAACGCGAGCCGGGGCTAATGACTACATCTCTTACGCCCCACCGCACAAACTCATCAAAAAATGCGCCTACAAATCGCGCTGTGGCTACTTTACTCGCCAAACTCATCACCTTCAAAGGCTGAAAGAATAGTTTTCATCTTGGTACTAATTTCGTCGTACTCGTCATGAGCAATGCTTCCGGGCACAATACCGCACCCAGCATAGATCCAACCAGTTTCCCCATCAAAGACGCCGGACCGCAAAGCGACCGAAAACTCTCCATCTCCAGCTGCATCCACAAAACCACATGCACCCGCAAAATATCCCCGGCTATAGGCCTCTATACGGCGTATCAACATTAAAGCTTCGCCCACAGGTGCACCCGACACAGCAGGCGTTGGGTGCAACGAATTAGCCAACGTCCACAAATCCATACCCGCCAAAACAAAAGCATGTGCAGGCGTGTATAAATGCTGCATATGCGTCAACGATAAAACGCTTGGCTCATAAGGAACTTCAACGCCATGACAAACCCGTTGAAAAACACTGCGAATATAGTCCACCACATGATTGTGTTCGTCTCTATTCTTTTTGTCGTTATAAAGCTCCTGTGCTAAGGCATCGTTTTCTTGCTGCGTCACGCCCTTCGGACCAGTACCTGCTAGACACATGCTTTCAACTTTAGTTCCGCATTTCCTGACCAAGAGCTCAGGAGTGCAGCCACAAAAAAATACGTCCGCATAACGATAAAGCAAAACCGTCCCCGGGGAAGACCCATCAATAAGATTTACCAGCAACTCTTTTGAAGAAAAAGAGCGATCCGCCAACACCCTGCACCGACGCGACAACACAACCTTATCCAGGGAACCCTCTTCTATAGCACTCAGCGCTTGGTCCACGTCTTTGCGCCACTGATCACGCGAATCAGAGACAACCTGAAAAGGAATAGTAGAACGCTTGCGGGGACGTGCTCGAGCTATCAGCTTTTCAAAACGAGCTGCCCGTTCCTTACGCACAACACCTAAGGAATTTACCTGCAAAAATGTTCCTTCGCTTGATTGAATGAGAACAATTTCTGGAAGCATGTAGCGCAGGCGTGGAAACGCTTCAAACAACTCGTCTGCAGGCTGAGGGTTCTCGGCATCAAAGCGGTTAAAAGAGAAGAATATCGGTTGAGTAGTTGCCTCGCCCTCAAGGGAGCAATCGATGTCAGAAAGAGACCTCAGGGCTATGCAGCGCCCAAGACCCATATAGCGAACAGGTCTATCTTTTCGGTAATACACAAATTGGTCGGTATAGTTTTCTTGCAATTCGCAAAATGCATCAACGATGTCTGCAGAAATATGTTTTGTATAGGAGTGAATTTTCGTCATCTCATCTCCCACCTATGGCAACCCATATACTCAGCAAGCTTATATTATATTTTGTACATATACTGAAAAACATCTTCACGTTGAATAATAATCTGAACACCAAGCTCTTCTCCAGCTGCGCCAAGCCTTTCCTGAACCTCATTAAAAGGCGCTGTTTCAGGGTCAAGCGTGGTAAGCATAGTCATTGAGAAAATGTCTTCAAGAATAGTCTGACTAATGTCGTCAATATTAGCTCCACATTGCGCGAGCACGGTAGCAACCTTGGCAACGATTCCACTTCTATCCTTGCCTAAAACAGATATTACACACTTCATGCTTAAAGTCCTTTCGCATTATTTCCAATTTTTATCATGATACTTAATAGTCTTGTTATTGATGATACTTTTCACTAAAGCCACCAATATAGCGTGGCAACACGCTTACCGTCCAAAAATGAGCGAAAGCGCTTCGGCGCGTGTTGCCTGCTTGCGCGCAAAAGTTCCTCGTACCGCACTGGTTGTGGTTTTGCTTCCAGGTTTTTTTACGCCGCGCATGCTCATACACATATGCTCGGCCTCAAGAATCACAATCGCACCCTGCGGAGCAAGCTGTTCTATAAGGGTATCGGCAATTTGCGAGGTCAAACGTTCTTGCACCTGAGGTCTTTTAGCATACACATCGACCAAACGCGCCAGTTTTGATAAGCCACATATGCGGCCATCAGCTGCTGGAATGTAGGCAATGTGAGCATGACCAAAGAAGGGAGCCAGATGATGCTCACACATAGAATAGAAAGGAATATCTCTCACCAAGATCATCTCTTGATGATGTTCGTCGAAGGTTGTTTCAAAGTGCTTGGCGGGGTCTTCGGTAAGACCCGCAAAAATCTCTTCGTACATCTTTGCCACTCGCTCGGGAGTTTTCAACAATCCCTCACGAGCGGGGTCTTCGCCAACGCCTTCTAAAATGAGACGAACTCCCTGTTCGATTTTCTCTCTATCCACAATCTATCGCCTTTCGTCTATACAGGAAAACATCATATCACGCGCTTGCGACCCCTGCTTAACCAAGTGACAATTCAAGCGCCACCGGACAATGGTCGCTGCCATAAATATCACTGCAAATGCAAGCTTCCTTTATCTGGGTTGCCAATTCAACGCTAACCAAGAAGTAGTCTATACGCCACCCTGCGTTATTCTCTCGCGCCTTAAAACGATAACTCCACCACGAATACGCGCCAGTTTCTTCCGGGTGAATTTTTCTAAACGTATCAACAAACCCCTCATCGAGCAGGGCATCAAACGACGAGCGCTCTTCGTCTGAAAATCCTGCCTTGCCGCGATTTGGACCGGGATTTTTGAGATCAATTTCTTTATGAGCAACATTAAAGTCCCCACACATAACAACGGGTTTTGGCAAAGCCGTTTCACCAACTTGGGTGACCTCCAACCTTGAAATATCAACATGTCCTTCGCCTAAGGGATTACGCTGGATGGGCGACCCTTCGGGTAATACACCCTGTTCAAGACCTTTACAAAAGGCACGAAAAGCTGCATCCCATTTGAGGCGATGTTCAATACGCGCTAACTCGTTTTGTGCATTCGGTGTATAGACATTTACCAACCAAAAGCGTTCAAACTCTAGTGCGACAATGCGCCCTTCAGTATCTAAACCAGAACAGCCCAAACCATGAAGAACCTTCAAAGGTTTCTCTTTGCACAAAACCGCCGTGCCTGAATAGCCCTTTTTTTCTGCATAGCTCCAATACTGATAGTACTGCGGAAAGGCCAAAGTCGCCTGACCTTCTTGAAGCTTTGTCTCTTGAAGAGAAACAACGTCTGCATCGAGAGCAGTAATGATGTCCTCAAAATCTTTTTTTAACACTGCCCGAAGGCCGTTAACATTCCATGACATCAAGCGCATAAGCAACCTTTCTCGACTGGGTGTGCATTTGATATTCTTTCTACACCATCAAGCACTATACTACCACCTGATAAACGCCTTACAAGCCTGCAGCCTGCGGCAGCCTGCTCACACCACAATTTTACTGGTCGCTGTAACGCGCGAATTGCGAGCAGGAAACATCGATGTCTGCGGGTAGCCCACTCGCACCACCAGATTGCTTCCTTATTTATGATAAGGCTCTCCGCGAGAAATTTTTTGGGCACGATACAACTGCTCAAGCAAAACCACGCGCGCCAAATTATGAGGCAGGGTAATAGGTCCAAAAGAAAGCGTTGCGTCAGCGCGACTGCGCACCTCATCGCTTACGCCATCCGAACCACCAATAATAAAAGCTAGGTCACTTTTCCCACAAAGGGCACACTCATCAAGATAAGAAGAGAGCATTTCGCTGGAGTGTTGCTTTCCTTTTATATCTAACAACACCACATGACTTGACGGCGAAATTGCCGAAACGATCGCAGCACCCTCTTTTATACGTGCCGCAGAAATACCCCCCGCGGTATCGGGATTAATGTCTGCCACTTCTTTTACCGTAGTCTTCATATAGGGTTGTAGCCTTTTGAGGTACTCTTCGCACGCAGCACTCCAAAATTTTTCTTTAAGTTTTCCAACGGCTACAATGCTACATTTCATGCTTTCTCCATCCAGACACCTATAAAAATATTACAAACACACGACTTTGCCTAAGCAAGTAACAATATTTGGTTCGTTTCGTGGCAATTGTTGCGTATTTTGCCTTGCTACGTATACTATAAAGTACCTTTACAGGGTTTAACTCACTAAAAACACGCAAGGATAACCACATGAACAACCCTCCTGTTTCTCCACCAATTCCTCCCACAAAAGATCGCAAGGTCAACCCTTTAAAAGTTGTGTCTATCATGCTTTTAACGCTTGCTGCACTCTTGTTAGTGGTTTACGTGGGAGTTGCCCTCTATTTTTCGGAACGATTTTTTCCCGACACTTCAGCAGGCGGCATAAACCTATCGTTTAAGACCTTTTCAGAAGCAGAAGAAGCACTTGGAGACAAAATTTCGAACTACACACTTGATATCTCTGGTGAAGAATTTGAGCTCGAATTAACTCCTGAACAAGCAGGTCTTACTATTGATGCGGCTTCAGTAGTCGATGATATGCTGGCTTCTGCCAATTCTTGGATGTGGCCCCTCGAAATCACCAAACATCATGACTACTCGGACAAATTAGTTGCAAGCTCTAAAAAAGAGACGCTTACCGAAAGTATAACGCCTGCAATTGAGGCCTTTAATACAGAGGCCATTGCGCCTACCAATGCTGCGCTTAGCTATGATGAGGCAACCAAGTCATACACCATCACTCCCGAATCAATAGGCACCGCTCTTGACATAGAAGCAGTGATAAAAGTTGCCGAAGAAGCGCTTGCTCATCTTTCTCGCAATGCAACCATTACCGAAGATCAGCTACTCCAGCCTACTATTAAAAAATCTGACGAGCGTCTAAATGCTGCGATTTCTACCGCTAATGCCTGGCTCGCCACAAACCTCACGCTTACCATGGGTGCTTACCCGATTGGAGTAGTTGACGCAAGCTTGCTATCAGGATGGATTACCCTCGATGCCGAAGCTAATGCTATTCTTGACGAAACAGCACTTACCAACTGGGTTAATACGTTAGTAACAAACAACAACACCGTAGGAGACACCCGCGTTTACACACGAAGTGACGGAAAGCAGATAACGGTTTCGGGCGGTATATATGGATGGGAGATTGACAGCGCCGCTCTTCTTACCATAGTTCGCGATTCCGTAGCCGCAAGTACCGTTTCAACGGTAGAAGTCCCCACCCTGTCATATGGTACCGAATATTCGGGAGAGCTCAACAAAGACTGGGGCAACCGCTATCTAGATATCGACCTCTCCGAACAGCATGCACGCCTATATGACGACTCAGGTGCGCTTATCTGGGAGTCAGACATTGTTTCCGGTAAACCTGATGGCACCTATGACACCCCTTCAGGCGTGTATTGGCTGAATCAAAAACAAAGCCCTTCAACACTTAAAGGATACGAAAACGGTGTCCAGATTTATGAAACCGTTGTTCAATATTGGATGCCGTTTGTTGGTAATGCTATTGGGCTTCATGATGCAGACTGGCAAGCAGCTTTTGGGGGTACCCTGTATGCAGATGGTGCGGGAAGCCATGGCTGTGTGAACCTACCTTCCGACAAGGCGGCTCAACTTTACTCACTTATTCAAGAGGGTGACGTGGTTGTTTGTCATTGGTAAGACTCATGTTGCGAAGAAACTTAGGCAATCAATAAGATTTTGGAAGGTCTTGCGAGGAACTCAATAGCCTGTATGACCTAGATTTCCTCACTTAAAATGGGGAAAACCGGTCTCCGTAAGCTCCTTGAAACGAGATCCAAAACCATAGCTTGCTCTTAAGGCTTACCTAAGATACAGCGGCTGCCACCTTTCGTGCAGCCGCTGTAATACTTAAGTCGTCTACATCAACAGTAGTGTGTGCATACTTTTCATACAAAGGAGCTCGTTCGGCAAAAAGGTCGCTGAGACTCATACTCATTCCCTCCTTCATCACTACCCCTCGCTCCTGCAAATCAGTTAGCCTTGTTGTAAGCTGTTCATACGAAATCTTTAGGTATACAACCCTGCCTATCTCACTAAGATGTTTCATTCCTTCATCAGAGTAAATTGCGGAGCCACCCGTAGAAATAATGCTTTTAGTTGCATTAATATTCGCAAGAACATCCCCCTCAATCTGAATAAAAGCTTCTACGCCCTCAGTATCTATAATCTCCTGCAGCGTCCTATCTTGTTTTTGCTGAATAATTAGATCACAGTCAACAAACTGGTAGTTTAATATCTTTGCCAAAACAACACCGAGCGTTGATTTTCCTGCACCCGGCATTCCTATAAGAATAATGTTATCTTTTTCTATCACGAATACTCCCTTAATTGGATAAACCTAAAAAGCAAACAGTGCTACCAGCACAAGCACAAAGGTTATGCGCTGATTCAACAATCTAGAACCACCCCAAAAACTTCCTGCAAAAAAGTGTCTTAGTTGTAATTTATACTATACTCCTTCTTGCATGTTTGGCGCAGTCGCGGTATCATAGCAAACCGCACGTATTGTATCACGGAGAGCTGACCGAGAGGCCGAAGGTGCTCGCCTGCTAAGCGAGTATACGCCACAAGCGTATCCGGGGTTCAAATCCCCGGCTCTCCGCCACTATGGTTTGCGAAAACACTCTTTTTATTCGCCATGACGTGCCAAACTCCCAAAAACACAGAATGCATTTTTAATCGCCCTCACTTGCAGGGTTTTGTAAATAACCCTACTGATACGTCACAGAAGTTCTGCAAGACTGCTATGATGTACCCTTTTCTCGCTTGTTGGACCTTAAAAATCAGCCTGCTGATAAAACTATTAAGTTTTTAGATTTATTTTCGGTGCCACCAAGATTGGCTCCCTAAACGTCTCGTTTTTGTTGGTTTTTTTCGGTATTGCGGATGGCGAGCAAGAAAAACCATTCTACACACCAAGGTTATAACAAACCCCACAAAAGCAACGAGAAAAAATCCCAGAGCAAGTTCAAAAACTCCCTTATTGCTTTCAAACCAGGAATACAGTCCCACCAGCCCAAAGAAACCCATAAGAATACTTGTAAGCAACAAAAACAACTTGATAAGAATTTCCTTCGCACGGTTTGGTGAATATTTATACGCAAGCACCAAATAAACTACGAGAGCGAGCACCAACAAAAGAACAACGAGGGGTAACATGCGGGTAAGTCGAGCAAACATGATTCATCCTTTCTTTTGTTAAGCCCTATAGTTTCGCGTGGACCTCGTCAAATCCTAAAGCCTACTAGCATTTTACCCACGCGGGTACTCTCAACTCGACTTACAGCAGCATCACAAGAGGAAGAAATAGCAGCTCCCCTGCTTTGTATAACTGCACACACTCCGGTGTAATCCTTTCCTGGAGCCTCAAAGATACTTGCGACTCTATTTTGTGCAATTATGGACGCCTTCGCCCCCACTAAATCGAGAAATCACAGCTACAAAAATTAACGCAGCGGAACCACTGCTGCTCGCGTTGGAGCAAACAGGGTTGAACGCGCCCACCATCCTTTCGCACGTGCTTCAGCAACCACGCTCGATGCATCTTTTGCGGAAGAGCACAACGCAAAGGTTACTGCTCCGCTGCCCGACATCAACACATCTGTTATTCCCGCTTGCTTCAGAAGCCATGACTCAACTTCCTTTAACTCAGGTAAAAGCACCTGTGAGGCGGCAGTTAGATTGTTTTGGAGCGGAACCTCTTGAGCGCTCGTCGCGCCTAAAGCCTTGGCACGGTTCTCAGGATCAATCATCTGCGGATCGTCATCAAACGCCCGGTATGCAGAAGGGGTCGACACTCCGCCCTCAGCCTTAACCAGAACCACAAAAGAACCAAGGTGTGTTAGCGAGCGCTCGAACACATCGCCTACACCTGAAAAAAGTGCGCACGACCCCCGCAGGAAAAATGCAACGTCAGAGCCTAATTGTCTCGCGGCCTGTTCCAGACATGGGTCGTTGCGATCTATTCCCCACAGTGAAGCCATACTCACCAAGGCAGCGGCTGCGTCTGAGGAGCCGCCTCCTAACCCTGCCTGCGCGGGTATATTCTTCTCAAGATCAACAAATACCGTCTCATGCGCACTGCGCCCAGTCAGCTTTGCCAATAAACGAATTGCACGCGTTACAATATTGCTTTCTGTATCAATGTTGAGCTCTTCAAGCCCCTCAGCTGCACGACAAAGTAATTTAATTTCAAGACCTTGCTCATCTTCCGCGCTCTCAACTTTTATATGCATTACATCGTGGAGTAACAAGGTGTGCATCACGGTGAGTACGTCATGGTAACCATCAGGGCGCACATTCCCAACCTCAAGATAGAGATTAACTTTTGCTGGCGCTACTGCTTTTACTGCATGTGAGCCACGAAAGGCAGCCTTATAAGTTCCTTGCGCAATGCGTGCGGTTTCAAACATATCAACCTTATTTACCATGATTTTGTCTTTCTTTAACATGTCTTCCCTTTTTGTTATCACTCATGGAATTATCTTTTTACACTTGCGACGTTCTGTAAAAAAATCTTTTAACAAATCACTGCATTCATCAGCTAAAACACCTGAAGTCACCTCAAAATTATGGTTAAGACGCTTGTCTTCGTTGATGGAATACAAAGACCCCAAAGCACCCGCCTTAGGATCTGCAGCTCCATATACACAACGGCTTATTCTTGACTGATGCATAAGCCCCGCACACATGATACAAGGCTCCAGCGTCACATATACCGTACAAAACGACAGACGCCATGCATCAAGGTGCAGAGATGCTTCTTTCATCGCTAAAAACTCTGCATGACCTGCAGGGTCTTTAGTGGTTTCTCGCAAATTAAAGGCACGCGCTAAAATCAGAGGAGCCGCTAAAGGTCTTCGGGTGGCAAGATCTATGGGTTCATACACCACCACAGCCCCAATGGGAACTTCGTCCTGCATTAGGGCTTTTTGCGCTTCTTCAAGCGCTAATCTCATATAGTAGTCATCATTCATTGGCTTATTATACGCGATAAAGCACTTGTCATTAATTTCAAACAACAAACATACTAAGCAGTCGTCCCTTTTGATGGAAGAACTTGGTTGTATTAAAGAATTTTAGCAAAACATCTTGTGCTACCCACTAAACAGTGATAAAGTTTTTCCTCGCATTACCGCATGGAGGAATGGCCGAGTGGTTGAAGGCGGCAGTCTTGAAAACTGTTGTGCCGAAAGGTACCGTGGGTTCAAATCCTACTTCCTCCGCCAGAAAAGTTTAATCCCGTATGAATCATACGGGATTTTTATTTTATAGCCTATCTTCCATCAATTTCTTGGTAACTACGCTCCTCATTGAGAGAAGATTTGTATGCAGGTCGAATAATACGCTTGCCTGATACAATTTCCTCAAATCGGTGCGCTGCCCAGCCAGACATACGCGCGCAAGCGAAGAGAGGGGTAAAAAGGTCTTCTGGTATACCCATCATGGAATAGACAAATCCAGAATACATATCTACATTGGCACACATATCTTTACGGGTGCCTTTTTCACGGAGTATAACCTCCGGAGCTAGGCGTTCGACTGTCTTCAGAAGCTCAAACTCTGCCTCAAACTCAGTTCCCTTTGCTAGCTGTTCGGCAAAGCGCTTGCACACGACCGAACGAGGATCAGACTTTGTGTAAACCGCGTGTCCCATACCGTAGACAAGACCTGTGTTATCAAAAGCTTGCTTGTTGACAATCTTTGCAAGGTAGTCTGCTACTTTTCCTTCATCTAACCAATTGTCCACATGCTCCTTTATGTCTCGCTGCATCGCTAAGACTTGATGGTTTGCGCCGCCGTGTTTCCATCCCTTAAGAGAACCGATTGCGCCAGCGTATGTTGAGTAGGCATCAGTGTCTGCAGACGTCAAAACTCGCGTGGTAAACGAAGAGTTATTACCTCCACCATGTTCTGCATGAAGGCACAGCATGATATCAAGCATGCTTGCTTCTTCAGGTTTAAACTGGCGATCGGGACGCAGCATAGATAGGATAGTTTCGGCAGTTGATTGACCAGGAATAAAGCGATGCATAATCATTGAGCCATTGTTGAATCGCGCTTGCTTTGCGAAGTAAGTCAAAACCATAATACGAGGCAAACGAGATATAAGCGACAAAGCAGTGCTTATCTCATGTTCCGGCGAACGATCTTCAGCATGTTCGTCATAAGCATAAAGCAACAATATTGTGCGTGCCAAAACATTCATGATATCAGGGGGAGTATTTCTCATGATCATGGATGCCGTGAATCCATCGGGAAGTTCTCTTTGATCATCTAAAGCTGCTATGTAAGCATCGAGCTGTTCTTGTGTAGGAAGCTCTCCCATTAACAAAAGATAGGAGATTTCCTCATAGCGAAAACGGCGAGTTATATCTGTATTGCTTAATAAATCATATAAGTTATATCCGCGGTAACGTAAAACGCCCTCGTCAGCCACTTTAATGCTGTCTGAGACAACATAGCCATGCACGTTAGAGATATTGGTAAGTCCTGCTATTACCCCGGTTCCGTCTGCGTTACGGAGTCCGCGCTTTACATTAAACTGTCCGTACCCTGAAACATCGATTGTATTAATCGCCCTAAAGCTATCATACAAAGCAATTTCATTTTCTTCAGTCATGGATTCACCCTTTCTTTTCCCTATAAAGCTCCTCGTAGCTTTTTTAGATTTTCCTCAAATAGCTTACTTCCTTACACACCAATTCCCGGTAGTTTTATCTGCAAGATAGACAATTACCCACCGAGCGGTGGGTAATTACAGAAATCATCACAAGAAGGTTACTTCTTCATTGCTCCAATGCGGCAAATTGTCGTAGAGCAATCAGGGCATTTACCTTTTGTAATAGGCTTACCGTTTTTAGTGGTTCCTTCTACTGGATCCTGCATAACCTTTTTTTCCTTACACTTTACGCAGTAAGCTTCGATAGTCATTCCGTGCACCTCTCTGTGTTCTTGCCTAAACGAATTTTATTCAGGCTCTCTACTCTATCTTTTTCACACAACCTCATGTGGAATGCACATTATAGGTCAGCTTTGGGTCAA
The DNA here is from genome assembly GCA_964369725.1 of uncultured Eggerthella sp. Lineage (GTDB taxonomy): Bacteria > Actinomycetota > Coriobacteriia > Coriobacteriales > Eggerthellaceae > Paraeggerthella. The sequence continues at coordinate 73,819 of CAYJGC010000001.1, read as the reverse complement.
CCTTGTCGATGTGTTTGCATGTGGTTATATATTCTTTAACAACTCCACAACAAAACTAGCATTTTTCTCTAATGATTCTTCTTTTACACATTCAAAGACATCATCGGCTTGGGCATAGTACGCGGGCTTATTGTTCTTCACACCCACCAAATGCATTGCTTGAAGTCCTTTTTTAGCAGCAAAAGAAGAGGCACTTTCGTTCCAAGGAAGCGAAATCCCACCCACTGTCGTGCTTGTTGCTTTAGAAGCTTTTTTGATATAACGCTTCATGCGAGAAGATGTTTTAACCGTTTTGTATACACCTTCAGATTCCACCATGCATAAGTCACCCGCACCAAGTGCATCAAGTTCAATAATGATAGAACCACGTAAATCTTGTTGATGTTCTGCCAAGAAGGCCTGCATTCCGCTGTTCTGAGACAGTTCTGAACCAAGGGCAACAAACCAAACTTCCGTACTAAATCCAGCTTTTTGGAAGTCCTCTACTTCTTGTATCTCATGAGAAATATAGGGATCAGAGAAGATTTCTTGAGAAAGAGCATCGGGATTCTCTAAATTGTCAAAGCCACCTACAGGCATTTCAAAGCGTTGCGTTGAAAACGCGCCACCATTCCACGTTTGATTCTTTGTATTTGCTTCATTAAAGGGTTGGTTATTTTTTTCACCTTCAGGAGCAATAGAGTCACCCTCGAATCCACCGAACCCTTCATATTCTTCTTTTGCTAGGCTTTGTGAAGAAGCATTATCTTCCCTAAAGCTCTCCCAGCCTCCTCGCTGAGCCCCCACTTCACGAGCATCAAAAGAATCGCTAACATCAAGCCACTCTCCAGCAGTTGTCTCTTCTTGTTTTTTCTTTCTGCTAAAACGCCCAAACAAACGCTGTATGCGCGATTTTGGCATCTCTACATATCCTGTCCCCGTATAGGCCCCGGTTTCGGTGAACTCCTGTTCGTAGGCGGAATCATCTGCATCTTCAATATATAAATCTTTTTCGTTTACATCCTTAAACACATCATCGCTCAAGGGTTCAAAAAGTCCTGTGTCACCAGCGTTAGCAAAAGAACCCGCTGTGTTGACGGCTGTTTTTTCTTCTGGCGTAGGCTTTTTAAAAATAGACCCAGAAAAAGCGGGCAGCAGCACTTTCGCTTTTTCTTTTTGCTCTTGAGATACGGCTTCCTGCCCTACAGGATCAGAAAGCTCACTTCTATTGAGGTTGATTGAAGGCAAGAGAGACCTCAAGTTTCTCGAAGCTTTTTTAGCGGGCGATCCAATATCTGCCAAAGGAGCTCGTTGTTTTTGAGCTTCCATTATTGGCGCTAGACTTACACCTTCGATGTCTATATTTGGTAGAGAAATTGGTGTCTGTTGTTCTTGTTTAGAATCAGCAAGAGTAACGACGCCTTGATTCTCGGTTGTAGTTTGGTCCCCTTTTAAGTCATCATGTGAATTAGCTTGGAATGCTTTTAAAAAACTTGGGATCTGAGGTTCGTTGGTTGCAGAAAAAGCAGGTACTTCCATTTCTGTAGCATTAAGATACCCTTTTTCTTCTCCCATAACCCCTTGAGTTTCTTCACCTTGCAAAGAATTATTAGTAAAACCGTCTGCAGAAATGTTGCTTAAAACACCCGAACTTAACTCTCCCTCATCTGCCTCACTCTCAAGAGCTTCAAACGCAGCGGCATAGTGTGATCTTTGTGCTGGTTTACCTGCATTGCGGGGTTTTTTCGCCTGCTCTTGTGCACGCTTAAACCAATCAGGAACAGATCCCTCTACACTCGGGGAGCCTTCCTCAGTGGTTGGCATATAATTTATATCCGACACCCCTCCGGGCGCAGACGATGAATCGGATACTATTCCGTTTGGAATCTCTGACACAATGCCTTCTTCTTGCACATTCACACCAAACAACAACGGAACTTCCGTGTCGCTTGGTTGCAGAGTTTCATTTATCTGTACGAGATTTTTTCCGACAGTTCCGACAGTGGAAGCAATAGACTCTGAGACAGATACACCCGAAAGGGCAGCCACTGCAGCTTTAGCCGCTGAAAGACGCTCCTCGGATGATTCAGGAACAGACGAAGGTTCTTGAGGAAATTCAGCCTCATATACAATCTCTGCGCCTTGTGCAACAACTCCGGCATTATAGGCAGCCGTTTCTCCGTGAATAACAGTGGTGTTTTGCGCATTATCTGAAGCATGTACTACAGTCCCTCGTGCTATCCGTGCGGCAACTTCTATCAAAACAGCTACACCAGATGCATTACAGTTTGCTGCCTCATTATAGGGAGCTATTTTGTGCAAAACCATGAAAACGATTGGAAGCATCAATATAAGCAAAGCGATAACAACGAGAACATTAAACACAGTGGCCACCGCTCCACCCGTATTAAGAAAAAATACGTTTCTCAGTAAAAGAACCACGGGAAGAAAAACCATCGCACCAAGTTCAACCCACTGAATTACTGGCAAAAGTCTAACCAAAGAGCTTCCTTTGTCGACCTGTACTTTTCCGCTGTCGTAACGGGCTACAAGAATTATTTTCCTTCTGCGCGTTCCACCGTTTTCAGAAGAATAAGATGGCACATACTTAGCTACAACATTCTGACTAACATTGCGAGCTAAAACTTTAGAAAATAAGGGGCGGCCATAAGACTCAAGGACAAAAAGAGCTGCTGCTGCAATCGAGAACAACGCTGCCACAAACCCTAAAACAGGTAAGAAAAACATTGCCACCGCAAACACAATCGAAACAATGCAGCAAATCACCTGGATTAACTCCATAGAAGGCGAGCCATTAAAATCCTCTAACGAAGCATTTAATCCTGCTTCGGTTTGCATTTGATCAGCAATATACAATGCCGCCTGTTGTTCCTCATTGGTGCCCGCAGGACGCGCACCAATCTCTTGTGTAAGGTGAGCGACATGTTTAATTAATTCAGCCATATAGACTGCCTTTCGTTTTAGTCTTATACAAGGCACATATTCTGTTAATTATACGACATTTGTCTTAACTACCCAAATAATCATTAATTAAAGCATCAGCAGCTGCAACTTTTTCGCGTTCTTTTTCATAAGTTGCTAGCAGTTGGTCGTTTTTTTCATAATAAGCTTCTTTAACGAGCGTTGATTGGTCTGTGGGTATTAGTTTTGCGAGAGCGACTGCTTCTGCATCTGCTTCACTATAAGCATTGTTTTCAAGCTGAGCCCCTTCGATGTTGTTTGCGAGCAACGCGTCATCTGAAGCGACAGCATGATCTAATGCCTCTATTCGTTTTGAAATGTAGTCAAGATGAGGGGACAAATTAAGTGGCGAATAACGCTCCTCTTGTTCTGAGAGCTCCGCCGAGACAGCTTGCAGGATACCTATCGCTTCATTTGTTTTGTCTTTTGATGCTACTAAACCCTCGTCTCCACCTTCTTCGATAAGAATTGCCGCCTCCCGAGCAGCTTCATCCGCAACGAATACGTTTTGCCATGAAGCCTCTATGGCCATTGCCACCTCTGCGGAACACACCGCATCACCAAGCAATTGTTTACCACTTGCCAATAACTCCTCGCGTGCTAAGGTGGCATCAATTATCGCATTAGCCGTTTCAATTCGTTCATGCTCTGATAGCTCTTCGGACGCAGTTGTTGCCAAAATACGAGCTTCTTCTAAAGCTACAATCGCTTCTTCGATTTTAGGCTCTAATGCTAACCACTCTTCTCTTGACTCCTCTGTGAATGGGTCTTGAACAAGGGTGTCAAAAGGAATTATTACCCCATCAGCTTTTTCAATTAGTCTTATTGACTCATCGAGCTGAAAGACTGCATTATTTTGTATTTGAATGTTTCTGTACAAGGTAGACGTGGCGCCGGCAACGAGTAAAATTGTTGTTAGAACAACAACCGTAATGGCACACGCCTGTGCAAATTTCCTCTTTTTCTTCCGAAAAGCAACTTCTTCATCTAATGTACGCGAATTACCTGTGCTAGAACCTATCTGCTTTGAGAAGTCCAGCTTTGTGTAGCCTGACGATTTAGACTCACTTTGTAAGCCGTTCAATGTCGCTAAAGGAGGGTCGGCTTCTTTTGCAAGTGGAGTTTCTTTTTTCTTTTGTTTCTTTTTTAGCGTAAAAAGAGAGATTCCTCCTGTTTTAGTAAGTGCCTTATCTTCCTTTGAAGACCCTTCATCTAAAGCATTTTTTGCAGCATCGAGCACACTGAACGAAATCTCGTTCGAGGTGCCTTCTGTTCTCTTTTTTATGTGTGCCGCGTGACTGAATTTATCTTCTTTTTTACCCATATTTCTACCTAACATTTAGCCAGAGTATAGGCACTTTCAAGTTCGTCAATAATTGCAGCTATTGAACGTATCTTAATATTTTTACTCGGAAGAGAAGTAAGGAAAGCTTTCCCGTAACTTTTCGTAAGCAAACGTTTATCCGCAAGGATTATCACACCTTTATCTTCTTCTTTTCTAATTAGGCGTCCAACAGCTTGCTTTGTTTCCATAACGGCAGCTGGTAGCACATAGTGACGCCAGGCTTGGTCATCCCGCGTTGCTCTTTCGCATGATAAAGGGTCGCTTGGTTTTGAAAAAGGTAGCTTTGGTATAACAACTCCTCTTAAGGTTGAGCCCGGTGCATCAAAACCTTCCCAAAAACTCTTGAGCGCAAAGAGTGAGAGATGTCTGTCAGTCAAGAAATCATCCTTAAGACCCTTCACTGAGACGCCCCATTTTTGGCAAACCAAACGCAATTCAGCTTCTTTTAATGAAGGGTATACTTCGTTAAAACATTTCTCCATTTCTCGACGATTTGTAAACAACGTAAGTATTGACCCCTGTTGTGCTTTATGCGCGCCGATTAAAAGTTTCTGAAGCTGTTCAAGATACATCGGTTGAGAAGGTTCAACTATATCCTCTACCACATATATAGTCATGTTGTTTTCATAATCATAGTGCGAATTAAATTGATATGTTTTCCCTTGGGAAAACTCGGATGTGTTAAATCCTACTGCATTTTCAAATGAATCAAATTTATCACTAATCGAAAGGGTTGCTGAAGTAAAAGCTACTGAATGGGTTTTTGTATAAAGAGTGTCATTAAGTGCTGCTCCCACATTAAGCAAACGTGCCTCTATTGCATCGAGCGGCTTGTCCTTTTTTCGGTTTAACGTAGCTGAGTATACATAACTGTCAGGAATTTTTGAAAATATCAGATCTACTGCGTTTATTTGACCTTTAAGTTCGAGTGCAATTGAAGAAATTTCCCTTTGCAACACAGCAGCATTTTCTATAGTTTCAAGATAAGCGACAAGATCCTGACAGGCTGACACCAATTTTTCCGCTTCACAACTCATGAGTAAAGCTTTTTCGGAAACCTGCTTAAACGTAGCACTTCCTCTTATATCATGATTCAGCCACAGCTCGACAGATTCATAGCTTTTTGATTGCTTATTGGTATCAAAAAAAAGTAAATCTTTCATAGCTGCAGTAAAGTCAAGTGCTGTCGAAAGATACTCTTCACTCTTACTTCGGGCTTTAGAAATAAGCGAATAGAATAAAATTTCTTCTTTTTCAGAAGTAACCACTTTGCGTTCAGCGCGTACAAAAACATTCTTAGACGCTTCATTAGAATCTACTTTTTTCACTATTCTGAGAATTTTCTCTGCAGAAATAACTTCAGAAAATGCACTACGCGCCTCAGATTCAGCGTTATGAGCCTCATCGAGCGTCCAATATCGAACAGGAGGCAACAAACCCCCATCTGCTGCAAGATCACAGAAAAACAAGCTATGATTAGTTACAACAATGTCTGCAGCCTCAGCAGCCCTACGCGACCCATGAATAAAGCAGTCGCTCTTAAAATAAGGGCATTTTCTTCTTAAGCAGTCATTGCTTGTTGTAGAAATAGCCCACCGGGGTAGACTTCTATAATCTAGCTTCAATACATCCATATCATCATAGTCGGTTTGTTCGATATATGAATATAAGGCCGCTAAAGAAGGTGCTTGTGAGTAGCTTTTTCCAGCGATATTTTTTACCTGTGGGCCATCTGAGAACATTCTCTCAATTTTATTGAGACATAAGTAATGGGAGAAACCCTTAAGTGAGACAAAACTTAACGGTTCATGTGACTCATCCATCAAACTCAAAGCTTTATCTAGCGCTGGTAATTCTTTATACATAATCTGATCTAAAAGTACATTCGTTTTCGTTGCTACCCCAATAGTGATATTGTTCTTTTTTGCAATCAGTACCGATGGAATAAGGTAGGCCATTGATTTACCAACGCCTGTTCCTGCTTCAACTATTAGATTACTAGATTCTGCAAATGCGCTTCTTATTGCTTGCGACATCTTTATTTGTTCTTGGCGGGGTTCATAATCGTCATAAAGAAAACCCATCAAGCTTTCACACGAGAATAACTTGCTTAGGTACTCTACAGAAGGAAACTCTAAATCTCTATTAAGGTCTTTTACAACGGCTTCTGCATCAATTTTTTGCTTTAGTTTTTCATTTTTTCTGCGGCTATTTCTCAAGCTTCTCAGTGAAAAACCTTTTTTTACAGTCTGAGACTCTTGCGTACTCCTTGATGATGTTTCACGTGAAACATCATCCAAGGCTGTAGCCTGAAGATTTGCAATTTCTTCGAATACTATCCTTGTTTCCCAATCCTCCAACATCCCCATACCTGATATCTCTTTAACTAAAGAATAGGGCATGCAATAAATCGCAGTAAACAAAACTCTTACCATGGCGCACGTTGCTTCAACATCTGCGTCGGCACGATGTGTAGAAAGTGGAGCTCCAAAAGCTTTTACAAGGTCTAATAATCGATGAGACTTTAGTCTTGGCATCGCAATGCGGGCTAAATCTAAGGAGTCTATCCAAATATTCGAGTCTAAAGGCTTTCCTGTATTGTGATTAGTGAGGAATGTGCGGTCAAACTCAACATTGTGAGCCACAATTTTGGCATCACCTATAAAATCAACAAGCTGAGCTAAAGCTTCCGAAGGCTGCGGGGCGCTTGAAACATCTTCATCTTTTATTCCTGTTAGATACACAACTTCATCAGGAATAGGCTTACAAGGATTTACAAACGTCACAAACCAGTCAACAATCTGACCATACTCATACCGAGCTGCTGCAATTTGGATCAATTCGTCATGGCTGTATGAAAACCCCGTTGTTTCAGTATCTAACACCACTAGATTAGTTTCGAGGTTGCCAAAATTAAGCTTTTTAGAAAGTTGAACTAATGAGAAATAGCGCCGCTTCACCTCATCAGGTGTTCCTTCGCTTATGAATCTTTGTAGTTCATCTTGTTTTTCATCACTTTGATTCTTCATAACGCTTAGCCTATCATCTATTATGGAATTACAAAAGACCTGTCATCGTGAATACATTTACTAACCTAAAGAGGACACCTATGCAGCTTGAACACTATTATGGCACCTATGCGCGTTTCGACACCCTTTCTAAAAAAGAAGCCGGTGCCTTACTTGGGCCAGACAACCTTGTTGGTGATATATTTAGCATCTCTTTAAAACTTGAGAATGGAGTTTACACCGCATGGGTCATAAATAAATTTGATAAAACAATTGGTTATTTAAACGAAGAAACATCTCAAACCCTTAGCATACTTTCAGCGCGTAAGTGGGAGCTGAAAGCTATCCTTTCTTTTGTAGCTTTTACCGACGCACCTGAACCTGGTCAATATTGGGGTGAGGTTGCTGTCGTCGCTTACGATTCACAATTTAAAGCTGAATTAAATCACTACATTCAGAATACCACTAAGAGAATAATGGATGGGATTCGACCAAACATACTTCTCACAGAAAATAGTTTCACTCAACTTATAGACTCAAATGGTACCTGGCAACCTACTAAAACAATACCCCTTCCCAAAAAAGAAACAGGAACAGCAATTTTGAAATCTCGCAGAAAACTTAACGAGAAAATGATCGAACAAGGTAGGAACGGCAATAAAGGGTGTTACTTTATAAGCTGGATTTTTCTCCTTGGAATTGTTGCCCTGATTATTTTCGGTTTACATTCTTTTGGAATTATCTAAACTCTCTTAAGAGCAAGTTTTATCAATTTAGTACATAACTCAGAAAAAGAAACACCTGCAGCCTTAGCTGCATCAGGTAATAATGAGGTTTGAGTCATGCCTGGTATAGTATTAGTCTCTAAAATCCAGCAGACCCCAGCCTCGTCTACAATAAAATCTGATCTTGAAACCCCTTCACACGAAAGTGCAATATGAGCTCTTTTAGCCATGTCTTTTAACTGAACTTCTGTTTCAAGAGGAACAACTGCTGGACATATATGTTGGGATCCGCCAGGAGAATACTTAGACTCAAAGTTATAGAAATCACTCTTTGGAATAATTTCAATAACCGGCAACACCTCTGGATTCTCATTACCTAAGACAGCAACAGTGAATTCCCTTCCTTTTATATAGCGTTCTATCATTGCTGATGTATCTATCTTCAAAACATTTTCAAGGGCTTCTCTTACTGCTTCCTCACCTGTGACGATATAAACTCCAAGCGCACTACCTTCAGTGCCAGGTTTTACAACACAAGTACATTCACACAGATCTCCAGCATCAGCAGAATCAAAGTCGTTTAACGAAGAAACAAGAATTGAGGGAGGGGTTTTTATTTCTTCTTTTTCATAAAATATTTTCGACTTACCTTTATCTATAGCGAGCGCACTAGACCAAACTCCTGAACAAGTATAAGGAAGCTCTATTGTCTCTAAAAAACCCTGTACCGTTCCGTCTTCTCCGTATTTTCCATGTAAGCATAAGAAAGCAACATCAAATTCGCCATCAATTAGTTTTCTTAAATCCTTTTTTTGCGCTGGATCTATCTGAGTTACTTGAAATCCTGCCGTTTCTAAAGCTTCCTTAGCACCTTCACCCGATGACAGTGATATCTCACGCTCACCACTCTTACCTCCTGCCAGTAAAGCAACTTGGTATTTGGTTGGATCAAAGCTATCAAACATATGCCCCTCTTTTCCAATAGTATGATAGGTTAGTATAACAAAAAAGACTAAGGTGATTAATCTTCTCTAGCTACTTTGCTATTATAAAGCGATATCAACAATCTTCTCTGACTACATACTAAATGTTTCACGTGAAACATGTATAATGAAGCATATGAAAACACCAATCAAATCTTACACTTTTCAAGAACTCCAATCTCTTATAAAAGAGATGGGTTATCCTAGTTTTAGAGCTACTCAGATATATCAATGGCTTTATCAGAAAGATGTTGAATCGTTTGAAAGTATGACCAACCTTCCTCAAGCTCTTAAAAACGAACTAAACAAAGGTTTTTCTGTTTCTGAGCTTCGATTAGTTGACCATCAAATTTCGCGTGATAAAACCAATAAGTTACTATTTGCATTAAAAGATGGTGCAACTATCGAAACGGTGGCTATTCCATCTCGCGACAACATACGCCTTACCGTCTGTTTTTCAACTCAGGCAGGATGTCCTATAGGTTGCCAATTTTGCGCTACTGGTTTATCTGGCTTTAGCCGGAATCTTCAAGTTAATGAAATCATTGAACAAATTCTAAGTGTCCAAAAACTACTTAATCGAAGAGTGAGTAATATTGTTGGAATGGGTCAAGGAGAACCTTTTTTAAATTACGAAAACACTCTCAAGGCATTAAAGATAGTAAACGACCCTAAAGGGATTGGAATTGGTGCTCGTCATATCAGTCTCTCGTCATGTGGAATCATTTCAGGAATTAGAAAATTTTCGTATGAACCTGAGCAATACACACTTGCTGTCTCTCTTCATTCCGCCATCCAATCAACACGCGACACTCTTATGCCATCACTCAAGCAACATCCCCTACCAGCTCTTAAAAAAGCTCTTATCTCCTACACAGCAGTAACTAATAGGCGTGTTTCTTTAGAATACATTATGATTAAAGAGGTAAATGACACCACAGAACATTTAAAGGAACTTGCTTTGTTCTGTAAAAATCTGCGGTGTCATATAAATTTAATCCCTATCAACTCTACTTCCTCGTCACAATATAAACCTTCACAAAACACCACACTTTTTAAATGGGTTAATCATCTAAAGAAGTGTGGTATTGAAACTACGATCCGTGATTCGCGGGGTTCTGATATTGATGGAGCTTGTGGCCAATTAAAAAATACCTACAATAAAAAGAAATATTTATTGTAGGTAAAATAGGGATTTACTCATTATTAAGAGTGAGTTCTTTAAATAATCTTTCTAAATCTTCTTCATCCTTAAACTCAATCTCAATCTTATGTTTACCTTTTACTGATTTTACCTTCACATTGGTGTTGAGTTTTGATTTTAGCTCTTTCGCTACCGTTCTATACGATTTTGGTAGTGGCTCCCTTTTTGTAGCTACATTTTTATTATCGACAGAAAACAGTCGAGCAATTGCTTCCGCTTCACGAACAGACAATTTTGATTCAGTAAGTTTCTCAGTTAATTTTTTACGCCCCTCAGCTGTTGGAATAGAAAGAATAGCACGGGCGTGACCTGCACTGATTTTTTCTTCAAACAATAGCTTTTGAGCCTCCTCGGGGAGTTCTAACAACCTGAGAGCATTTGCTATTGTTGATCTACCTTTTGAAACTGCTTGAGCTACTTCAGATTGTGTTAAGTTTCGCCTTTCCATCATTTTTCTATAGCCATACGCTTCTTCAATAGGATTAAGGTCACTACGTTGAATATTCTCAATTAATGCAAGTTCTAAGGCTAAATCGTCATCAGCTTCCTTGAGACGAATAGGTACTTTCTTCAAGCCTATTTTTTTGCAAGCCTGCCAGCGACGTTCTCCAGCTATAATTTGATAAGAATCGACACCACTTTGTCTAACCAAGATAGGTTGCAGTAAACCATCTTTTTCTATGGAAGCACATAGCTCTTCTAAACTTTCTTGTTTAAAATTTGTACGCGGCTGATCTGGATTTGGATGAATATGATCTATCGAAACTTCTTCTGTATTACGTCTCGCAATACTCTTAATAGTTACTTCAGCGCCATTTTCCGTAATAGACTCTTCCATAACCATAACATTGTCTTGTTCCGTAGTATATTTATCTTCATTTATTTCAAATCTGTTCTCTTTTTGAGCTTTGTTGATTCTTTCATCTTCAACTAACACACGTTGGGTTGAACTCCTTGAAGGTGAAGCCTCTTCATAAGAACCACCTAACAGAGAACCTAAACCACGCCCTAATCCACTTCTTGATGATTTAGCCACGTTTCATCACTTCCTTTGCAAGATCAATGTAAGATTGTGATCCTTTTCCTGATGGGTCATACTCTGTGATTGGTTTCCCGTGACTTGGTGCTTCAGAAAGCTTAACTGTCCGAGGTATAACCACCTCAAATACCTGCTTACCAAAATAACTACGAACCTCAGTCACAACTTGACGAGAAAGAGTGGTTCTTCCGTCATACATAGTTAGTAAGATTCCATATATATCCAAAGTTGGATTTAGGTAATTTTTGACACGTTTCATTGATTCAAGAAGTTTTGTCACACCTTCCAACGCATAAAACTCACATTGAATTGGAATTAATAGTTTGTCTGCTGCTACAAGTGCATTAATCGTTAATAAACCTAACGAAGGAGGACAATCAATGAATATATAATCATATTTTCCTCTAAGGCTTCCTACAGCAAGTTTAAGGCGATTTTCTCTTGAAATCTCGGATACCAATTCAACTTCTGCTCCTGCAAGATTAATGGTTGCAGGAATTAAATCTAATCCTTCGCAAACATCAGGAATGATTACATTTTCAATTTCTAGCCCGTTTAACAAAACGTCATAAACACAGTTTTCAACTATCCTCTTCTCAACGCCTAAACCACTTGTAGCGTTACCTTGAGGATCAAGATCCACTAAGAGGACTTGTTTACCAAGACTACCTAAAGCAGCTGAAAGATTTACCGCAGTAGTTGATTTACCAACACCGCCTTTTTGATTAATAATCGCTATCACTTTAGTTTGGCCAATTACATGACTTACAGCTTTTTTTTGATTGTAAGCTTTAATCTCTTTTAAGGCTTCGGGTTCTTTTATATACTCCGGAACATCCCTCTCAACAACCTCAACATCCTCAATATCAATAATTTCTTCTTTTTCTTGCTCAGTGTTGATGATAGTCTCTGCCTTTTTTTTGTCTCGTTTAAGACCATCGAAAAAACCCACAGTAGTCTCCTTTCTGTATATTTCAACAGTATACCCTGTTTATGTTTCACGTGAAACTTTCAAAAATAATTCTAAAGTTTAGAGAGGTTTTTTTTGCGCAAAACCAGTTTTTCTTGGTAGAGAAAGTTGAGGGGTTGCTATTTTTTGAAAAGTAATAATTCTCCGAGAATAATCCTCTAACACACATGTTCTGTCTGACTGAATCTTCATACCTAATTTTTCTTGTAAAGCTTCAGCGTGTTTTAACTCTTCAGAACTAATCTGAGCTTTAAAACATATCAAAATGCCACCCATTTGTAATAAAGGGGAAGCAAATTCCATTAAAATAGATAGCTGAGACAATGCTCGGGCTGTTATAACTGAAAATGATTCTGGTTTCTCACGAGCAAGATCCTCAATTCTTCCTGTATAAGTAGAGACACTAGTGAGACCGAGATTTTTTATTATTGTATCTAAAATTGCAGTCTTTTTTCCAACGGAATCCACTAACACTGTTTCTCTTTTTGATTTTATCGCAAGAGGTATTCCAGGGTATCCAGCGCCCGATCCAATATCTGCGTAAAGACCTTCTGGTGCATTATTTAATTCAGGTAAACCAAGAAGTGAATCTTTAACATGGAGAAGCATGCCTTCTTCCCATGAAGAAATCCTTGTGATATTCGTAGTCTTATTCGCTTCAATCACTAGTTTAAGGTGTTGTTCTAATAAATTATCTTCCATATCTTACCTTTTCTTTTATAAGAAATACAATTAGATATTATATTTCAAATGATTTTCTAGCTTAAATTGATACAAAAAAATGCCTGTTTTAACAGGCATTTAACGAAGGTTAAAACATTAACAAGGTATTATCACAACATGTCGTGATCCACCTTCTCCTTCTGAAGAAGTTTTTACCCGTTGATCATCCCTTAACGCTACATGCACTATACGGCGTTCGTAAGGTGACATGGGTCTAAGTTTAATGTTTCGACCTTGATTACATGCTTTAGAGGCGGAAGAACGCGCAATCGCTTCCAACTTTTCTTTTTGTCGGCTCTTATAACCCTCGACATCAATTATTACAGGATAACGATAACCTATAGTTCGAACAGTAATTGCTGAAACTAAAAACTGCAACGCTTCTAAATTTTTACCATGTCTACCAATTAGAACAGCAAGATTATCTCCTGTTATATCTAAAATCAATTCTCCTTCATCACCTTCGTACTCATCAATAGTAACCTCACCTATTTTAAAATACTTGAGAATATCTTGGAGAACATTGATCGCGGTATCTGCAACCGCGTCTAAATCATCATCAGTCATCTCAATGGTGTTTAATTCTGAATCACAATCAATATTTTTTACTTCGTCTTCCATAATAATCCTAACTTTCAGTATTGTTTCACGTGAAACAAATATTTAATTTATTTCTTTTTTGTGGGACGAGGCTTTTTAGATTTACGAGTAACCTCTACTTCAATAGGCTTAACTTCAATCGCTTCTTTGTTAGCGGCATCTTTATTCTTCATAATTTTCATTGAAATTTGTTGTTGTGCTACACCTATAACTGAAGATGCACCCCAGAATAAGAGTACGCCTGCAGGAGCAGTCCAACTAATGAAAAGCATAAAGACACTCATTACAGCAGCCATTATGAGAGTTTGATTGCGTTGTGGATTATCTTTATTACCCAACTGCATCATAATCATAGGCAAGAAAGTTGCGCCGGCAAAGACTATCATGAGGATTAAATAAGGAATAAAATCAATAAAACCTAATGCAAATGCCTCTGATGGACGCATAAGTAGATTTGGTACTAAGTTGTAAAATTCGTAAGTTGCATTACTATCACCACGTTCACCTATAGTGCTCAGCACTTGGAACAATGCAATAAAGATAGGCATTTGTAGCAACATAGGGAGACAACCAGCAAGGGGATTGAATTTTGCTTCTGCATAGAGCTTTCTCATTTCCTCTTGCATACGCGGTTGATCGTCAGAGTACTTACGTTGGATCTCTTGAATTAAGGGTTGAACCTTTTGCATTTGGTACGTTGATTTAGTTTGCTTATGAATTAAAGGAGAAACGATTATTCTAAAGATGACCGTTACAAGAATAATAGCTAATCCCCAGTCACCACATAAATCATAAAAATAGTGAATGATATCAAACATACCATTTAAAATTACGTCCCACATAACTACCTCACTCTTCCTGAAAATTTTTTATTTAAAATCTTCTACCAACATCAATCCTTATTAGGAACAGGATCATATCCATAAGGGCCTCCAGGTCGACACTTTAAAATACGTTTTAATGTAAGTTTGAATCCTTTGATAAATCCAAACCGTTTAAAAGCTATCAGACCATATTCAGAGCATGTAGGTACAAAGCGACAGGTAGGTGGAAGGAGAGGTGATATTACTGCTTTATAAAACATAATAAGAGAAACCACGCATTTACAAGGTATTTCTCTTAATTTTATTCTCATCCTTATTCCTTTATAACCCACTTAAACCATGCTTTAGTGACCTTTCACATGTCTTAAGCACTTTACTATAACTTTCAGCACTGATACGCGACTTTGCAAGAAATATCACATCGTAATCTTTCCATGGTATGTCTAAAGAGCGAAATAGCTCACGCATTCGTCTTTTTGTTGTATTACGCCAAACAGCATTTCCGAGTTTTTTGCCCGCAATAAAAGCAACACGGCCAGAACGACCGTGTTGCTTTGTGGGTAACACTATGAATGTAAGGTATGGCGTATTTATACGCTTTCCGACAGAAAAAAGCATGGAGATATCCTCGTTGGATTTTATAGTCTCCACACTAATTCCTTACCACGTAGTAACTACACGCACAGGCGCTTACGACCCTTTGCGCGGCGAGCTGCTAAAACCTTGCGTCCACCTTTAGTCGACATACGAGCACGGAAACCGTGGCACTTAGCCCTCTTACGAGTGTTTGGTTGGTACGTGCGTTTCATATTGATTCCCTTTCATATTTTTAGAGCAACCCTGAAAGTATATCCCATAAATTAAAATAGTCAAGCAAAAGTAAAAAATAATAACTTTCTCAAATGATTAAACCGTAATAATCAATTAAACTCATAACACGATCCTTAACTGGGAAGCTCAACAAACACTTCCATAGTCTCAAGCAAGGGTAAAGGATACCAGTTGGTTTACCTCGTAGGTTTCTAAGATTCATATAAGTAGAAAGCAGTCGTATCGCAAATACTGAATCTACTAAAAGGTAAGTTGTATTAAATTATCCTATCTACAAATAAAAATCCTT
>CAYJGC010000001.1:53930-58217 GCA_964369725.1 uncultured Eggerthella sp. | reverse complement strand
AAAATCCTTTGAAGTTATCAACAATTCTAATTTTAAAATTGTTGAAATTGTTGATAACTTTATTTTTATTCGTAAAAGACTGTTGATATCCATGTATTTAAAATTTGTCAAGCCAGAAACAAATAGAAATCACCCTATTTCTCATCAGGTGTTTTTGTTTACGAATTTATATAATACGCATCTGAACAGGTGTTTTATATTCTACCTATAAAAGAAAAAATACATTTTTCTATCTTTTAATAAAAGAGATCTTTAAGTATTAACAAGTAATAAAAATAATAATAGGTTTGATTAGAGAAGAATAATTACTTAGGCTTTCAACATTTCTGAAATAATTTTCAAGAATTCAAAGTACATTCTTCCATCTTCCTGAAAGTTATTCACAATTTATGAATAAAATGTTGAAAACTGTGAAAAGTATTTATTAATCTGCGATTTCAATATTCATAGAATCGATGAATGCCTTCAGAATGATGTGAATATAAGCAATAAATAGCTTATTTACTAAAAAAGCGATACAATGTGACTGAATAATTTTGAATAATACTGAATATTAGATCTGAAAAACGGAATTTAATTGAACACACAGATTGAAAATGCAGGTCAGAATAATGAATCCCTTGAAAAAGATAAGGGATCTTTTGACTATACTTACGTTAATGCGGTTGCGAGGATTGCTTTATATGACGACCTTTTAAGCGCACCGCGAGTTACGGTAATAAAACCCGCTCCGACGGATAGTTTTATTGAAAACCTAGCTTCGACTATCCATGAACAAGCGAAATCATATGGAGGAACGATTCCTTATACCGTAATTCGAGAAGTTTCTGAAAACTTTATTCATGCACAATTCTCAGAAATCACTGTTTCAATCCTTGATCAAGGAACCACCATTAAGTTCGCAGATCAAGGGCCAGGAATACCCCAAAAAGAAAAAGCGCAGCTTCCTGGTTTTTCATCAGCAATTGAACCTATGAAACACTATATTAGAGGGGTTGGCTCCGGATTACCTATTGTTAAAGAATATTTAGACTTTTCTCAAGGCACTATTACAATTGAAGATAATTTAATTACTGGTTCAGTTGTAACTATTAGTCTTAATAAAGCATCTAAGAAAAGTAATGATTTCAAACAAGAAAACAAGTCTACTTTTACTACACTAATCCCACCTCTTTCTTCGCGAGAAAAAGATTTTTTGCTTGTATTTTTAAGTGAGGGGGCATTAGGTGTAACCGATATATCAAACCTAACTGAAGTTCCTATGTCTAGTACTCATAGTGTATTAAAAAAATTGGAGCAATCAGGATTAATTGAAAAAACCGCAGGTCAGAAAAGAATTCTTACTGAATTAGGATTTCAAGTTTCAAGTTCTTTGTAATACATCTTTACATATTGTTAGATAATTATATACAATCAAAAGTAGAAGAATCGCACTAGTAAGCACGAAGGATGCCTTATGAATAATGAAACATTAGATGAAATTTGGGAAAAGGTTTGTAACCTCATAAAAAGCTACCCAAATATTGATTCTACGCAGATTAGCGCATTCTTCTCAAGGCTTCAACCACAAGCAATCAGCGAAGGTTTTTTTATTGCAACAGCAGAGAATGATTTCATACGTACATGGATTGAAAGACATTATTCTACTTTTATAAAAAAAGCTTTAGAGGAGCTTTATCAAGTACCATTTGTTGTAACTGTCGAGATAGATATTTCTAACAGCCAAGAGAAAGACCACACACCTCCTGTAGAAGTTATATCCAGGGAGGATAAGTTTCAAAATCAACAAAATATCACACTTGAGCAAAGCGAAATAATTCCTCTTAAAGCAAGTACCCTTCCAGAGAAAGTAGATTCACTTCCACCTACTAAACCCACCCAAGAAAACTACCAAAGCTTACAGCCTGGGACAGTCTATCACGGACCATTCTCAACACTTACATTTGAGAACTTCATTATTGGAGACTCAAACAGAATGGCTTATTCTATGGCGGTTTCTGTGGCTGAGTTGCCTGGTAAAGCAAACTTAAACCCGTTATTTATTTATGGAAAATCAGGGCTTGGTAAAACGCATCTTATGAGAGCAATTCAAAACTATATTCAAGTAACTCTTCCTCATCTATCGACAGTATACGTCGACTCACAAGAATTTCTTTCGGATTATATGGAAGCGGGCGCAGCACACGATAAAGAAAAATCAAGCTATAAGAATTTTAAAACACGGTACGAAGATGTTGATGTACTCCTTATAGACGACGTCCAGTATTTCCAAGGTAAAACACAAACACTTAATATAGTGTTTGAAATATTTAATAAACTAACAAGCCAGGGAAAACAAGTAGTATTATCTGCAGACAGGGCACCTAAAAATATCGATATTGATGAACGATACAAAAGTCGTTTTAATTCTGGAGCTACTTTTGATATCCAACCTCCTGAAATAGAAACAAAATTAGGAATTATTAAAAGCTTTATTAATGAATATCGAGAAAACGAAGGTTCTTCAGAAATCTCTATCTCTGAAGAAATAGAGCTATATATCGCTGAAAATTCAAGTTCAAATATACGTGAATTAAAAAGTGCGATAACAAAGATTATTTACAATGTCGTTTATTTCAAACAACCAAACCTCACCATCCAGGAAGTTAAAAATCTACTCGACAATCATTTTTCAGGGAACCCCTCAAAGCGACTAACAATTCTTGATATCCAAAAGGAAATAGAGAACTTTTATAAAATAAGTCACGCTAGTCTTGTTGGTAATAGTAGAACAAGAAATGTAAATCATGCTCGTCAGGTCTGTATATACCTATGTAGGCAATTATTAGTAAACGCTACGTATACTACTATAGGTAAAGAGTTCAATAGAGATCATGCTACGGTAATGTATTCTGTGAATAGAATTGAAGAACAGTTAAGAGACAATAGAGAGCTCAGTGAGGAGATAGAAACATTAAGTAAGATTATTAGAGATACTAAGTAAATAGTAACGTTAAAAAGTAGTAGAAACACGACTTATAACATGATAAAAAACTATCAAACAATGCTAACAGATAATGAAAGCAATAATTTTATTTAATAAGCACAACGGTTTCTTAACTAGCAATAAGGAGTTGTTTTTAGAAGCTGAACAGGCTTTATATAGGTTTTTCATCATTTCAACCGTTATTATTATTATTACTATAAAATCTTTAATTTAAAGGAAATAAAATAAACTCTAATAAATATGTTTCACGTGAAACATATTAGATATAACCAAAGATAAGAAGTAATTAAGTATTAAATGTTATTTAATCAAACCATTAGAAGGGGAGAGTAATGAAATTTAGCATCAATCAATCTGAACTTCAAAATGCTCTAGCTGTAGTATTAAAGGGTATTTCAACTCGATCAACCCTCCCTGTTTTATCCGGTATCTATCTCGAAGCGTCAAATGACAAGATCACATTACAAGCTACCGACCTCGAGCTTTCTATTCGTTATTCAATCCCAGCACTCATAGAGGAAAGTGGAAAAGCGGTCTTTCCAGGAAAATTATTCTTTGAAATTGTAAAAAATCTTGCAGATGCAGCCGTTCATGTGTCTTTAGATGATATGAATGCTTTTATAACTTGCGATACTTCTTCATTTTCAATTAAAGCTTTAGACGCTTTTGATTTTCCTGGATTTCCTCATGTTGATGTTACACAGGAACTTTCAATTCCTTTTACAACGTTCGCATCTATGGTGAAAAAAGTAGCTAAAAATGTCTCAAAAGATGATTCACGAGCAATCTTAACAGGAGTGTTAATCACATTTGAAAACTCTATTCTTAAAATGGTTGCAACAGACTCTTACCGCTTAGCTATAACAGAAACCACCTTAGATAACACCTCAGCTGAAGATTTTCAGGTTGTAGTAGCGGGTTCTTTTCTTCAGGAGCTTTCAACTATGCCAAAGACTGATGATATGATAAGTTTAGCTTTATCAGAAAACCAAATAGTTGTGAGATATCGCGACACTACTTTCATAAACCGTCGCATCGAAGGGAATTTTCCAAATTATAAAGGCCTTCTTCCTGATTCATATGAAACACGAGTAAAAATGAATGTAAACCATCTTATTTCTGGTGTTAAACGAGCCTCTTTACTTGGTCAAGCAAATTCACCTGTAAAATTTGATATCAATATAGATACTCAAAATACTCAACTCTATGCTACTGCTCAGGATGTTGGTACCGTTCAAGAAACTATATCTTCTGTTGGAGAAGGTGTTAATATGGAAATTGCATTTAATTATGCGTATGTT
>CAYJGC010000001.1:424-53830 GCA_964369725.1 uncultured Eggerthella sp. | reverse complement strand
ATCTTCTGTTGGAGAAGGTGTTAATATGGAAATTGCATTTAATTATGCGTATGTTCTAGAAGGACTTTCCTCTATTGAATCTAAGGAAGTATTCTTAGAGGTGCAGTCGTCTCTTAAACCGGGTATATTTAAAGCAGAATCAGAAGAGAAGTTTCTTTATTTAGTCATGCCTGTACGAATTTAATAAGTAATAATCTATGAATCTTCAGGTGAAACATATAACTCTTCATAATTTTCGGAACTATGAAGAGTTTTCCCTTGATTTTTCTGGAGCTCTTACAGTTATTACTGGGCCTAATGCAATTGGGAAAACGAATATTATAGAAGGTATTCAACTTTTAACTTCTCATACGACATTTAGGAATGCTAACGTAGTTCAATTACTGCATCAAGGAACAAAAACCGGAAGATTAACGGCTTCAGTCTTGGATGGAAATAGAGATTTATTGATTGAACTTCGATTAGAGGATACAAAAAAGAAATACCTACTAAATGGTAAAAATAAGAAAATATCCAGCTTGAAAGGGTTAGTTCCGTCTGTAATTTTTACGCCAGATGATTTGGTATTAGTTAAAGGTTCAATGACTCTCCGACGGCGTTCTATTGATATTCTAGGATCACAGCTCTCAGCAAACTATTACCGGGTATTACGTGATTATGAAAAAGTTATTCAAAATAAAAATAAACTCCTTAAAGAATCTTCATCACCAAGTTTAATTGAAGCTTTGGATGAAATGATTATAAAAATTGGATCACAATTAAGTATTTACAGATTAACTATATTTAAACAAATGGCAATCTTTATAAAGGATTATTACCGGGAATTATCACATGGAAGTGAAATCTTAAAAGTCAGATATTCACCGACATGGGTAAGTGAAAAGGAATCTATTTTTTATCAAGAAGAATTTAGTAGAGAAGAAGCCCAGGTATTGATTGAGAAAAAACTGTATGAAAATAAAAAGGAAGAGTATATAAGGAAAAGGTCTCTTGTTGGCCCTCATACTGATAAGATAGATTTTTATATTAATGAGAAAAACGCCGCTTTCTTTGGTAGTCAAGGACAACAACGTTCTATTGTTTTAGCCTATAAACTTGCTGAAGCGGCGTTAATTCAGGAGATTCTTAATCAAAAACCAATTCTCTTACTTGATGATGTTTTAAGTGAATTAGACGAAAATAGGAGAAGCGCATTACTAGATTTTGTACAAAACAATAATCAAACTTTTATTACAACAGCTCATACCTCTTACTTCAGTAAGTCATTCTTAACAACAGCTCAATTAGTAGACCTAAGAAGAGCCTATTAAGGAGAGTAGATGAAAAAGCTAGGTGTTGGGATTCAAAGTATTTTAAGCAATATAAACGGGGAAGAAAAAGAACAAAATTCGTTACGTCGCGCTGCTGAAGTGAATCATATTTGGAAAACAGCAGTTGAAGAAGTGTACGGTGACGCGTCAAATTTAATTTTAGAGCATACGAATGCGGTATATATTATGTCAGCTGAAGCTGTCGATGATGCTAAAATTGCTGATAGGGTCGCTCATGGAGGTACTGTTCTTGTAGTTTATTGTGATGACAGTATGATTCGTTCGGATATTGATGCACGTCAAGAATTTCTTAAGATTAAAATAAATAAGCAGGGCGAGCGGGTTGAAATATTTAGTATTAAGGTATCAAAGTTTGGAATGAAGTCCAGACACCCTTTTCTTAATTTACTTGAGAGTAATAATATTAAAAATAAAAAGAAAAATTTAACTGGTAAAGAGTGTGAAGAAATAAATAAAAATGTTTCTATTATTGATAATAATGAGGTAAGAAGTGCTCTCTATAAGGCAATAGTAACTGATTTAGAGTATAGAGATTAATATATTGAATTTATTTTCAACTACTAAGAAAATCATGCTTTACAAGGCTTTTGAAAGCCTGTAGAAGAGGTGATTTTTTTAAGTATAAAGCGTAGGTATGTTAAAATACAAAAAAGCGTTCATCGGCGCTTTATTTTTTGTATCATTTTAAGGAGTGCATAAGTGACAAAGAACCCTAATAATTACGATGGTAATGCTATTCAGGTTTTAGAAGGTCTTGAAGCAGTTCGTAAACGTCCTGGTATGTATATTGGATCAACTGGTCCACGTGGTTTACATCACCTTGTTTATGAGGTTGTTGATAATGCAGTTGATGAAGCCTTAGCTGGTTATTGCGATAAAATTCAAGTTTGGATTAACAGGGATAATTCAATAACAGTCGTAGATAATGGCCGTGGTATTCCTGTTGATAAGCATCCTAAAGAAAAGATTCCAACCGTTGAAGTAGTACTTACTATCCTACATGCGGGTGGTAAATTTGGTGGTGAAGGTTATAAAGTATCGGGCGGTTTACATGGTGTAGGTGTTTCAGTTGTTAATGCTTTATCATCGCGTGTTGAAGTAAATGTTAGCCGAAATGGGAAAGAATATGCAATAGACTTCGATCACGGCAAAACAAACACCAAACTTCATGAGGTAGGAACCTCTAAAACAACAGGTACTAAAGTTTCCTTTTGGCCAGATCCTACAATCTTTACAGAGACGACAATATTTGATTTCGATACGCTAGCAAGCCGTTTTCGTGAGATGGCTTTTTTGAATAAAGGTTTAAAAATTGTCCTTTATGATGAACGAATAACAGATGAAGAAGGAAATCCTCGTACTGATGTGTTTCAGTATGCGGGTGGTATAGTTGATTTTGTAAAATATTTAAATGAAGGAAAAGAAACCCTTAATAAACCTATCTATTTTGAAGCTGACAATATTGATGGAACCGTAGAAGTTGCAATGCAGTGGTCTACTTCGTATTCAACAAACTCCATTATGGCTTTTGCTAATAATATTAATACCCATGAGGGTGGAACACATCTCGATGGTTTTAAACAAGCGGTAACAAGAACTATCAATGAATACGCTAGAAATAAAGGTATTCTTAAAGAAAAAGATTCGAATCTTTCCGGTGATGATACTCGTGAGGGATGTGCAGCTATTATTTCTGTTAAGCTTCATGATCCTCAATTTGAAGGACAAACTAAAACCAAACTTGGTAATACTGAAATAAGACCTCTTGTTCAGAATGCTGTTACACAAGGTTTAGCTGAATATCTTGAAGAGAATCCAACACCAGCGAAACGTATTATCAATAAAGCTACCCAAGCATTAAAAGCGCGCGAGGCGGCTCGTAAGGCGCGTGAAATGTCGCGCCGAAAAGGAGTCTTGGACTCTTTCGCCTTACCAGGTAAATTAGCCGACTGCTCCTCAAAGTTACCTGAAAATTCAGAAATCTTTATTGTGGAGGGCGATTCTGCAGGAGGTTCTGCAAAACAAGCGCGAGACAGGAAAACGCAAGCAATCCTTCCGTTACGCGGAAAAATTCTTAATGTAGAGCGCGCTGGACTACATCGTTCGTTGTCTTCAGATACTATTAGTTCTCTTATTACCGCAATAGGAACAAATATTGGAGATGATTTTGATGCGAACCAAGCAAGGTATCACCGTATTATCATCATGACGGATGCTGATGTTGATGGTGCCCATATACGCTGCTTGTTGCTTACGTTTTTTTATAGGTATATGCCAGAGCTTATAAATCGCGGATATATCTACATTGCACAACCGCCTATTTTCGGACTTAAAAAGAAGAATTCACGTAGTCCGAAAATTGAGAGATATATTTATAACGAATCGGCGCTTTCTTCCGTATTAGCTGAATATGAAGACTCAAATAAATTTGACGTACAGCGTTATAAAGGTCTAGGAGAGATGGACCCTGAACAATTATGGGAAACCACTATGGAACCTGCCACACGCACACTTCTTCAAGTAACGATAGAAGATGCAGCTGAGAGTGAGCGTGTTGTTTCAGAGCTTATGGGTGATTTAGTCGAACCTCGTAAGGAATTTATCCAAAAACATGCTCGTGATGTACGGTTT
The DNA here is from genome assembly GCA_964369725.1 of uncultured Eggerthella sp. Classification (GTDB taxonomy): domain Bacteria; phylum Actinomycetota; class Coriobacteriia; order Coriobacteriales; family Eggerthellaceae; genus Paraeggerthella. Next base: position 49,868 of record CAYJGC010000001.1, on the reverse strand, counting down.
CTTGATATTTAGCACAGTAACAAAGTTTTGTCTGAAAGGAGACAAATGGCAGACAATACTGAAAATTTAGATACCTTAGAAAATAATAACACTACTGATTCTTTGAGTGTAGTGTCATTAGGTAACCCTCATGGCTCAATTATTGAAGGAGCTAACGGAGGAGAGGGTACTATTGTACGTAGTGCGTATCTTGGTAAAGAGATGCAAGCTTCGTTTCTTGAATACTCAATGAGTGTTATTGTTGCGCGTGCCTTACCAGATGTTCGAGACGGTCTTAAACCTGTTCATCGTCGTATCTTGTATGCAATGAATGAGAGTGGTTACACACCCACAAGACCACACATGAAATCTGCTCGTACTGTTGGTGATGTTATAGGTAAATACCATCCCCATGGTGATAGTGCTGTGTATGACACAATGGTTCGTCTTGCTCAGCCATTTTCTCTTCGTGTACCTTTAATTGATGGACATGGTAACTTTGGTTCAATAGACGGCGACTCAGCTGCAGCAATGCGTTATACCGAAGCGCGCCTTGATAAGGCTGCTATGGAGTTACTACGAGACCTCGATAAGGAAACGGTAGATTTTAGTCCAAACTACGATGAGAGTTTAGAAGAGCCAACAGTATTACCTGCTCGCTTCCCAAATCTTCTTGTAAATGGTTCTTCAGGTATTGCGGTTGGAATGGCTACAAATATTCCTCCTCATAATTTGGGTGAAACTATAGATGCAACCTGTCTAATGTTAGATAATCCAGATCTGGAAACTTCCGAATTAATGAAAGTTCTTCCTGGACCTGATTTTCCTACCGGTGGTATTATTATGGGAAAAAAGGGTATTTTAGATGCTTACGAGACAGGTCGTGGGTCGCTTACGTTGCGCGCAAGTTGCGTAATAGAAGAAGGAAAAAATGGAAAGAGCTCCATTGTAGTTAAAGAGATTCCTTATCAAGTAAACCGCCAGCGTTTATTAGAAAAACTTGGTGAATTAGTAAGGGAAAAAAAGCTTCCTGAAATCAGTAATATACATGACGGAGCTGATCGCCACGGTATTGATATTATTATTGAGTTAAAACGCGACGCAATTCCACAAGTTGTATTAAATAAACTCTATAAGCACACTCAACTTCAAGTAGGTTTTGGAGTTATTATGCTTGCGCTAGTCGACGGTGTTCCACGTGTTTTATCTCTTAAAGAGGTTCTCCATTATTACATCACCCATCAAGAGGTAGTTATAGTCCGTCGTACTCAGTATGAACTGTCGAAAGCTGAAGAGCGCGCACATTTACTTGAAGGATTAATAATTGCTTTAGATAATATTGATGAAGTAATCCATATTATTCGTTCATCTCAAACCGACAAACAAGCAGGAGAGAGACTTACAGAGCGATTTAATCTTACGAAAAAACAAACTGATGCAATTCTTGAGATGCGTTTACGTCGCCTTACAGGACTTGAAAGAACAAAAATTGAAGACGAACTCAATGAGCTTCTTGAACGTATTGCGTACTATAAGCGCATTTTAGGTGACCCAGTACTTGTTCGTGAAATTATTAAAGAAGAGTTACTGGAAGTAAAAAAGAAATATAACTCACAAAGAAAAACAATCATTTCTGAAGCGACAAAAGATCTAGAGGTGGAAGATTTAATTGCTGATGAAAGTATGGTTGTAACGGTAACTAAATCAGGATATGTTAAGAGGTTACCTGTTGGAACCTACCGTCAACAAAAACGCGGTGGAAAAGGAATGCAGGGAGTAAATCTTAAAGATAGCGACTATGTAGAACATCTTTTTATAGCCTCTACACATGCCTTCATGCTTTTCTTCTCAACAAAAGGTAAAGTCTATCGATTAAAAGTGTATGAACTTCCAGAAGCGTCACGCCATGCTCGTGGAACCGCTATCGTAAACCTTCTTCCTCTTGAAAAAGGTGAAACTATTAATGCAGTAATAGCCACAAAAGAATTCCCAGCTGATGAATACCTCATGTTTGCTACAGCGCATGGAATGGTTAAAAAGACAGCTATGGAGCTTTATGACCGAACCCGCCGAGACGGTTTGATCGCTATCAACTTAAAAGACAATGACGAGTTGATAAGTGTTCGAAGGGTTGCGGTAGGAGAGAAAGTTATTATGGTCTCATCCGCTGGAAAGGCTATTACTTGGCCCGAGAGCGAAGTTCGTGCGATGGGTCGTGACACCATGGGTGTGAGGGGTATGAATGTACCGCCGATTGCAAAAGTTTTAGGAATGGAGATTGCTCAACCTGAAACCCAACTATTTGTTATCACAGAGAAGGGTTTTGGAAAACGGACAGCTATTGCTGACTATCCAGAACATCATCGTGGTGGGCAAGGTGTGTTCACAATCACTATGACTGAGAAAAAAGGTTTGTTAGCTGCTATGAAGATAGTTGATCCCGAAGATGAGATTATGATTATGTCAGAAGAAGGAGTAGTGGTTCGCACACCTGTAGAAGGAATTTCCGAACTCGGTCGATCTACGCAAGGTGTTTGTGTTATGAAAGTTGCAGACAAAGACCGTGTTACTGCAGTAGCAATTTCAACGCATGGGAAGAAGAAATCCCAGAAAACTGATGAAATAGAAGAAGTTGATGAGGCGCAAATCGACTAGACACTGCAAGGAAAAAATAATTAATACCAAGTAAACCCGACTATATCTTCGCAAGGTATAGTCGGGTTTTTAACATGCGTATAAGAAACGAGAAATAAACTCAATAATTAAAAATCATCAGGTGTAATATTGTTTAAGAATTGGCGAAAGTCTCCGAGTTCACTTTCAGAAGACGTATCAAACCCTTTTTCTTTAAATATATAAGGAAAAGAACTAGATTCCAACACTTCTTTGTCAACATAGATTGGTACGTCTTGCCGTGTGGCAAGAGAAATTGCATCACTTGGGCGAGCATCGAGTTCAATTAAACGATCCTGCTGTTTAATGGTGAGACAGGCAAAAAAAGTTGAACCTTTTACTTTATTAATTAATACATGGTCAATACGTGCACCTAGATTCGTGATTGAATCTAAAAATAAATCATGTGTCATAGGTCGAGAAAAACGTGCATGTTCAAGCGCTATACCAATTTGAGTGGCTTCATGTGTACCTATCCATATAGGGATAATACGACAAACATCTTTTTGATCAAATTCTTCAATTGGCTGAAGAACAACCACAGATGGCGCTGTAGTGCTTGAAACAATGAGAGTTTGAATAGTGACAGGTATCATAAGTATCCTTCTAGGTAGAAGTTTAAACATAACTCAAAATTTAATCAGTCAAACACGAGAGAACTCTCTTACTGAAAAGACACTAGTATAAAAAAAAGCAGCGGTCAATCGAAAATTATTATGAATGTTACTATTCTTTTAAAACTTAAGAAAGTTGCGTATAAGAGATTTTAGGTAGACGATTTCAAGTTTTAAAAAATTTAAAATAAAGTACTTGACCCAGTGTAGTAATTAGTATTACAATAGGCGAGCACTTTTTGGGGCTCGTAGCTCAGTTGGTTAGAGCGCACGCCTGATAAGCGTGAGGTCGCTGGTTCAAATCCATTCGGGCCCACCATTATTTTGCGATAAACGCTCCACCGTGAGCCGAGTTAGCCGGTGGAGCGTTTATTAAAAAAGTTTCGATTATACCCTGCGTAATCGAAATTAAAGTACGGGGCATTAGCTCAGCTGGGAGAGCGCGGGCTTTGCAAGCCTGAGGTCAAGGGTTCGATCCCCTTATGCTCCACCAAATTCTAAACGGCCGAAAGGCCGTTTTTTATTGCCTTCTTATCTATTATGTGTGAACCTATCACGAGGAGTAGTGTAGAAACCTTCACGTGATAGAATTCAGAGACCTTATTGTAAGGCAAGATAATATAGCTAGTATGATGATATTTATGGGGAGTTATGAATCGATTAGAAGCTTTACGCACTTTAGGATTAGATGAAGATGCTACTTCTGAAGATATCAAGATTGCCTATAGAGAAACCGTGCAGATTTTACATCCAGATAAATTTGCATCAAATAAAAAACTTCAAGAACGTGCCACAGAGCAGTTTAAATACCTTCAAGAAGCTTATGATTTTCTTAATTCGCAAAAAAAATCTCATAACGTCTCTTCTAAGGGAAAAACAAATCAAACGTCATATTCAAATTCATATACTTCTGCGCAAAAAAACGAAGCTCGTATTGCGGGAATTACCGCTGCGCGTACGCAACTTGTAGCACAGCGTGATATTGCCTTTGATGAAAGACGCAATGGTATCTTCATGATGCTTGTTGGTCTTGTGGTAGCATTTTTTACCGGAAGACGTTTTTTTGTAGGTATTTTTGGCATGATTGCTGCAGTAGCGAGTACAGTAGCAGTGTGGGGTATTGTTAAAACTATCTCTGCGCAGAGTACTATTAATACGCTTAATGAACATATAAAGAAATTACAAGATGAAGAGCGTAATTTAATAAAAGAGTTAGAAAAAGAAGAGCAATAAAAAATTTATAAAGAAAAGAAGGTTAGAAGTGAAGCAAGAAAATATTCGTAATGTTGCAATTATCGCGCATGTTGATCATGGTAAAACAACAATTGTAGACCGTCTTTTATATACATCAGGAGTATTTAGAGAAAATCAACAAGTTGAAGAGCGGGTTTTAGATAGTAATGATCAAGAACGAGAGCGTGGTATTACTATTCTTTCGAAAAATATTTCTGTTTCATTTAATGGAGTAAAAATAAATGTTATCGACACGCCTGGTCATGCGGACTTTGGTGGTGAAGTTGAACGTGTTCTTAATATGGCTGACGGAGCACTTTTGATTGTTGATGCATTTGAAGGACCTATGCCTCAAACGCGTTTTGTATTAAAACATGCCCTTGAGCTTGGATTACGTATTGTGGTGGTAGTTAATAAAATTGACCGCCCTGGCTCACGTCCTCATGAAGTGGTTGATGAGGTTTTTGATTTAATGGTTGAGTTAGACGCAAATGACGAACAACTCGATTTCCCTGTTGTTTTTGCAAGCGCAATGAATGGTTATGCGCGTTATGAGCCAAATGATGACAATATGAATATGCTTCCTTTGTTGGAAACTATACTTAAAGAAGTTCCTTCACCTGATTGTGAACCATCTGGACCAGTAGCATTGCAGATTTGTACTGTTGACCACTCAAGCTTTGTTGGCCGTATTGGTGTGGGGCGTCTCTTTAGTGGCACGATTCATAAAGGCGAGCAGGCGCTGGTTATCAAAAATGATGGCACACGTTATAACACAACAATTAAACAAGTTTTTGCGTTTGAAGAACTTGGAAAAAAGGAAAAGAAAGAAGTTTTCGCAGGTGATATTGTAGCTGTTGTTGGTGTGGATGACGCTGATATTGGTGATATGGTTACAAGTCGTGAAAACCCTGTTCGTCTTGATCCTATTCAGGTTGAAGAACCAACTATGGCAGTTGTTTTTGAAGCCTCATCAAGCCCTCTTGTGGGTCGAGAAGGAGAAATTGTTGGTGCACGTCAGCTCAAAGAACGCTTACTAAAAGAAGCGGAAAGTAATATCTCTATGCGTATTCAGGAGCTTGAAGACAAGACAGGTATGGAAGTTGCGGGTCGAGGGGTTTTACACCTTTCAGTTTTAATGGAAACGATGCGTCGTGAAGGATTTGAATTTCAGGTAGGGCGTCCTCGTGTTTTAATTAAAAAAGATGAAAATGGTCGCAAGCTTGAGCCTATCGAAGAAGCTACTGTTGATGTGCCTAGTGAGTATGCAGGTAAAGCGATTGAAGTCTTTGGTAGCGCAGGTGGAGAGATGTCTGATATGTTCCAGCGCGGTGATCAAACTCATTTAGTTTTCAAAATACCTTCACGTGGTACGATGGGTTTACGTACGCGATTATTAAATGTAACGCGTGGTGAAGCTACTATGTTTCATCATTTTTCTGAATATGGAGTTTATCGCGGTGAATTTGCAGGACGTAAGGTTGGTTCACTTATTTCTATGTCTACTGAAAAAAGTGTTGCGTATGCATTAGATGCTCTTCAAGAACGCGGAAGGCTTTTTGTTGGAGCGGGAGAAGATTGTTATGAAGGTATGATCGTGGGACAATCTTCAAAAGAAGGTGATATGGTTGTAAATATCGCTAAATCAAAGCAGTTAGGAAATCAAAGATCTTCTGGTGCAGATAAATCTATCCAGCTTACCCCACCTGTTACGTTTACGTTAGAAGAAGCTCTTGAGTATATTGAAAATGATGAACTAGTGGAGATTACCCCTAAAAACATTCGTCTGAGAAAACGTGTTTTATCTGCTGTTGAGCGTAAGAAGGCTTCAAAAAAATAACCCTATGTTTTAACAGTAGAGTAAACATAGTCTGGTGAAATTGTTTAGAAATAGCGTGTTCGGTGTGAAGCGAAGATGAACTTCTTGTGCATCGCACCAAACTCAATAGTTCATGTGTAAGAATAAGACGCAGTGAAGTATTGTCTGAGAACCTACTAACAAATAAACAAACAAACGAATGGTTCTTAAGAAAGGGTTGTATGAAGAAGTCTAGTCTATTAAAAACCGCCTGTGCGGTCGGAGTTTCTTTTGCTTGTGTAGGATTTTTTACCGGATGCTCTAACACTCATGAAGAGTCATCGTCGCAAGACAGTATTGCTGCTACGGTAGATGGTGTTGAAATCTACGAAAGTGAAGTAACAGCTTATATTCAAAACTATCGATCGCAATCAGGCTACGCAGAGGATGCTGCATGGGGCGAACTACTTGCCACAGCAGGAATGAACGGAGCTGGTTTTCGAGAAGATGTTATCGAGGGTTTTGTAACACGCGAGATTATTAGAACAAAAGCCGCTGAACAAGGTATCGTGGTTGAGGATGCGGAGATAGATGCGTATGTTGAAGATACAAAAGCATATTACGAAACAGAAGAAGAATGGGAAGAAGCACTTGTAGCAGCAGGAATGACTGAAGATGAGTATCGCGAAGAAATTAAACTTCAGTTAACTGATCAATATCTTCAAGAGTCTTTTAGTGCAGGTGAACCAAGTGAAGAGGATTTACTTCTGTATGCGCAGATGTATGCTACTACTTATGACGGCGCTAAAAAATCATCACATATTTTATTTTCTGCCGATGATGCAGTATTAGCACAAGAAGTCTTGGATAAAATTAACTCAGGTGAGCTTGATTTTACAACTGCAGCACAAGAGTATTCGTTAGATTCAACGAGTGCTGTTGATGGCGGTAATGTTGGTTGGGATAAGATGACTTCATTCGTTACTGAATATCAAGAAGCGCTCGATGCGCTTCAAAAAGATCAAATAAGCGCCCTTGTTGAGTCGACTTATGGAGTACATATTATTCTTTGTACAGATGTATATGAGGCACCTAAAACCACAGCTGAAGATGGAACCAGTACGGTTACTATCACAAGTTTGGATCAAATTCCCGCAGACTGGATTGAGAGTATTTCAACTGATTTAACTACACAGCAACAAACTGAGGCTTATGATGAGTGGCTGACTGCACAGCGTGAGTTGGTAGGTGTTGTTATTTATGATATGCCAAGTGGTTTACCGTATGATTTGGATGTTACTCAGTATGAAGCAGTTGATTCGGCTGGTTTAGAGTATGAAGAGTTAGAAGAACAGCCTGAAGAACAAACTGAAGCTACTAACTAGTTTTAGAAAATAAGAGAGCTTTCTTAATAAAGAAGGCTCTTTTTTGTTTCCACAAAAAAGGCTAAAACGAGATTAAAGTCGGATTTTTTAAGTCCTACTAAACTGAAATAACGAGATCTCATTGCTTTGTATGCCATCTGTGTAGCACAATAGTTATATAGGTTTCTGTGGAGGTAATAGTTGTGATAATTGTTTTGCAATTTTAGTTGGTATACCTCTTTCATCAAGACACCAAACACAGGAAAATATTTATCTTGTAGGCGGTAATTTGCTGTTGTATACTGTATAGCCGCCGTGCGTTAGTTCTTTATGAACGTACATTTTAGGACGGAGAGATGACCGAGCTGGCCGAAGGTGCACGATTGGAAATCGTGTGTGCGTCAAAAGCGTACCTAGGGTTCGAATCCCTATCTCTCCGCCAGTATGAATTCCAAAAATATTCACCTATTTAAACGGTGAGTTCTTTTATGGAGGGGTGGCAGAGCGGTTGAATGCGGCGGTCTCGAAAACCGTTTCACCGGCAATCCCGGTGACGAGGGTTCGAATCCCTCCTCCTCCGCCAGTCTTTTTAAACTGAGTTTCCCATAACACCTGTTCAAAGTTTATTTTCATTTCGCTTGATTTTCACTAATTTCGGTTAAATTTGGCAACTTTCTAAGCTTTTAGTAATTATTGATTATCACTAAACCACCCTTATCTCTATGGCTTTAATCGTTTTAATTAGATCAATACCCTTCTTTATTATCATTGCGAAGAATTAAATCTTTGAATATATTTTTTACCATGTTGTTTTATTATTCTTGTATCAGAGTAATTTACCTTCGAAAGGATCTATACATGGCAGATCGTATTGTTGAGAGCACTGATGTGCAAGTGCCAGAAATTCCCGAAATATTAGAAAAAGTATTACTATTTTCTTTAGAGGAAGCAAAAAGTAAACTATCACAAGGAGATGAAATAACTCCGTTCACTTCTTTAGTAGTCAAAGAAAACCTCTTTATTGAAAATCACCCAGGAGAGTCTCCTGAAGAATGTTTTGGTTATGCTCGTAGAACAGTAGAGAACGCTCGTGGCGCATCAGCCTATTCTCTTTGCTATGACGGGTATATTGAAGTAGATGAAGGGGAGCAAGATGCCCTTATTGCTGAGGGTGGTATCCCTGGAGCTGAAGAAGGTTATGCGGTAGGGTATCTTTATAAAATTGACGATGAAGGTGTTATAACGTTTGAGGAGGAGCCAGCGTTTATTGGTGAAGCTCCAAATTTTATGGCTTTACTTGGTGATGCTGTCGATTACTCTGAAGAGGAGATTGAAGAAAAGTATCTAGACGAAATGTAAAGATACAAGATCCTATAAAAGAACCCGTAAAAATATAATCTTTTCACTACGTTAATAAGATATTAAAAAACTGCAAAGAGCGCCGTTCGATTGGTGCTCTTCGCAGTTTTTTGATAAGAGTAGCAGTAAATTTGCGAACTTTTATTCGTGCTTTATATCTTATAGATACTCTATTGCTGAATATTTCACGTACGTGAAAACATCTTTAGATTTTAGGTATTTACAGCTCAGAATGATGTATTAAAAAGTGAAAATCAAATAACATTTTTCATAGTATTGAAACATTGATATCGACCGAAATACTATGCTAAGAAAGATTGAAACAAGCTATATCTCAGCGTTATCTGTGGCTAAAACGTGTAAGAAATAGACGAGCTTTTGAAAAGGTGTATGTAAAAAAGAAAAAAGATATACATTGAATTTAGCTAGATTTATACCATATCGCAAACAGGGTTAATTGATATGCTGCTTGTAACATGTCAGAAAAGTGGATGAGCGACTTGATGGGTAGTAGATGTGGTGAAACAATGGGATAACAAACTAGTTCTCGTATTTAGAGAAATATTTGCTAAAATATTCAAGTTATTTTCCTGCCTCGGTTTTGCCTTCACCAGCCCGGGGCCGTACAGTCCGAAGGAGGTGAGCTGATGAAGGCTTATGAATTGCTGTTTTTTGTCGCTCCGTCAATCGACGACGAATACCGTGCCGCTGTAATGAAGCGTATCGAATCTACGATACTCTCTGCAGAAGGAACGGTTGACAACGTCGACAACTGGGGCAAGCGTAAACTCGCTTATGAGATCAATGGTTTAACCGATGCTGATTACACCCTTATTGATTTCCACGCTAATCCCGCTGATGTCGCTGAACTTGATCGTGTTTTGCGTATTTCTGACGGGGTTGTTCGTCACATGATCGTTAAGCGTACCGATCGTGCGTAAAGACTTGACTTAAGTGTATTTAACACTGGTCATGATGAGAGGTGGAAAGAATGAGCATTAACCGAGTAGTAATTAGTGGAAACCTAACGCGAGATCCAGAGCTCCGTTCTACAGCCGGAGGGATGTCTGTTTTGGGATTTAGTGTAGCGGTCAACGATCGCCGCAAAAACCAATCAACAGGCGAGTGGGAAGATTATCCTAACTTTATTGATTGCACGATGTTTGGCGCGCGGGCACAAAGCTTGCACCAATATTTAACAAAGGGCGCTAAGGTGTCAGTTGAAGGTAAATTGCGGTGGAGTCAGTGGGAACGCGATGGTCAAAAGCGTAGCAAGATAGAAGTGATTGTTGATGAGCTTGAATTTATGTCAAGTAGAAACAGCAACCCTTCGCAATATAACGCTGGCGGGTCTTCGTATAACACTAATACAGCAGGAGGGTATACTTCACCTAATGAAGCTGTACCAACTCCTGTGGTTGATGCAGCAACTTCGGTATATGACGAAGATATCCCATTTTAAGCGATATGAAAGAGGTTAAAGAAATGTCCGATTACGCGAAGCAGCCGCGTCGCAAGTTCTGCCAGTTCTGTAAAGAAGAACCGCAGTTCATCGACTATAAAGATACTCAAATGCTGCGCAAGTATGTTACCGACCGTGGAAAGATCAAACCACGCCGCGTTACGGGTGCCTGCACCCAACACCAGCGTGACATCGCGAACGCTGTTAAGCGCGCACGTACCATGGGCTTGATGCCTTATGCAGTGCCTGCTGTCAGTGGTCGTGGCGATCGTCGAAGCCGCTAGGCGCAAGGAGGAACAATGAAAGTTATCTTACTCCAAGAGCTTAAAGGCAAGGGTGGCGAAGGTGATATCGTAGATGTAGCACCTGGATTTGCAAATAATTATTTGCTTCCTCGTAAGGCAGCAGTTTTGGCTACGTCTGGTAATATCAAGCAGCTTGAGCAACGTAAGCACAATATTGCTAAACGTGAAGAAAACCGTATTTCTAGCGCAACTAGTTTAAAAGATGCACTAGAAGGTAAAGTTATTAATGTTGAGGTAAGAGTAGGCGAAGAAGGTCAGCTTTTCGGCTCTGTTACTTCTCAGATGATTGCAGACGCAATCAAAAATGCTCTTGATCTTGAAGTCGACAAGCGTCGTATTGAGTTGAGCAAGCCTATAAAAACAGCTGGCGAGCATGAGGTTCTTATTTCATTTTATCGTGAGATCAAAACTACGGTAAAATTAAATGTTGGTGCTCCTGTTGCTGTAGAAGAGGTAATTGAAGAGGTTGTAGAAGAGACTACTGAAGAAGTAGTTGAAGAATCAGCCGAATAATAAAAAACTTTTCAACATAGAAAAATTGTTAAAAAGTTAAAAACCCCCCTTAATACCAGATAAAAGGTAAGGGGGGTTGTTTATTGTTTTGTGGATAAAAATCAAAGGATTTTTCTCACAAAAATCGTAGATAAACTGCTGAGATACTTGGAGTATTATACAGGGTCTTATGAGTCTTAAGAAAGGTGTAGCCATGCTTGGAGTAGCTAATTCTTATAGTCCTGATTTTGCTCCCGAAGAAACAAATGTTTCTCACAAGAGGCGGATGGAGCCTCAAAATATAGAAGCAGAGAAATCTGTATTAGCCGCTTGTATGCTTGCTCAAGCTGCCGTTGAAGAAGTAGCTGCAAGACTTGTTCCTGAGAACTTTTACCGAACAGCACATCAAAGAATTTTTGAGTCTATGCTTGATTTGTATTCAAGACATATTCCTGTTGATCATATTTCTCTTGCAGATAATTTAAAAGCAGAGGGGCAGCTTGAAGCGATAGGTGGTAAAGGATACTTAGTTGATTTGTCAGAAAACACGTTTGCACTTACAAACTGGCAAAATCATGCAGAAATAGTAAAAAGAACATCAATCCTCAGAGATTTAATCAGGGCATCTGCTTCAATTACCGCACTTGCTTATGACGCACCTGATGATTTGGGGGTAGTTGTAGAAGAAGCTGAAAAAACTCTTTTTAAAGTTACGGAAAAACGCGTATCATCCGCTTTTTCAAAGATTGATACCCTGCTTGTTGATGCTTTTGAAGAAATTCAAGAGATTGCCTCACAACAAAATAAAATATCAGGTGTAGCTTCAGGGTTCAAAGATGTAGATGAACTTTTCCATGGATTCAGAGGCGGCGATTTGGTTATCCTTGCAGCGCGTCCTGGCGTAGGTAAGACCTCATTTGCCCTTAATCTTGCAGTTAACGCTGCAAAATTGGGTGCAACTGTTGCTTTTCTTTCTCTTGAGATGAGTGATACTCAGCTTGTTCAACGTGTTTTATGTTCTGAAGCACGGGTTAGTTTGTCGAATTTAAGAGCTGGCAAAATACAAGATGCCGACTGGGGGGCTATTATTGAAGCATCAAGTAAGCTATCGAGCCTCAATATGTTTATTGACGATACCCCCGCGTTGTCAATTCTAGAATTACGAGCAAAGGCGCGTAGAGAGCTTCGTGATACACAAAAAGGCCTTATCATTGTTGACTATCTGCAGCTAATGCAGCCACCTAAGGCTCGTGCAGACGGAAATCGCGCAGTGGAGGTAGGCGAAATCTCTCGTGGATTAAAGGTTCTTGCAAAAGAAATGAATATGCCGGTGATTGCGCTTTCTCAGCTTTCGCGTAATATTGAGATGCGTGCAAAAAAACGCCCTATGCTCTCTGACCTTCGTGAATCAGGTTCTATCGAGCAAGACGCCGACATCGTTGCCTTTATTGATAGAAGTATGGATGAAGTAGAGGCAGAAGATGAAGACAGGCCGGATTTAGGCACTGCTCAACTTATTGTTGCAAAACACAGAAACGGGCCTACGCGCGACATCCCACTAGCGTTTAATGCTGAGTACACCCGTTTTATGGATTTAATTGACGACTCGCGGGCTGCAGGTTATATGTAGTCAAGTTAAGGTGTTGAAGTAAGGTAAACTGTGAACATGGCCGAACAGTTAACATTTATTCATGCAGCAGACTTACATTTAGGTGCGCCTTTTAGAGGTTTGCGAAGCTTGTCTGACAGGTGGGCAAATCGTCTTTTAAGTGCACTAACTGAGGCGTATGATCGTGTTATTGAAGCGGCTATTGTTCACAAAGTTGACTTTGTGGTGGTGGCAGGCGATATTTTTGATAGCGCCCAACCTACCTACCATGACTACCGTTATTTTTTCGAAGGACTTGAGAAACTAAATTCGGCAAACATTGCGGTATATTTAATAACCGGAAATCATGATCCGTTCACTTCATGGAAAAGTTCTTTTTTCTCTTTTCCGGAAAACACCACCATGCTTCCTGCTGATAAGCCTGGTTTTTGCATGTTTGAGAGAAATAACAGACCTCTTTGCCTGATAGGTGGACGTGGTTATTACAATCAGGCATGGCCCGCTGAACTCTGTATAGCTGAGGGGATAACACGAAGAGCTGGAGAGAGGGAGATCCAAGAAAGGTATCCTTCTGTAAAACAAGTACCGTTTGCTATAGGCCTCTTACATACAGGATTGCATCTGGATTACCTTAAAGCCCCTGTAGAACCTCGGATTTTATTAAATGCAGGAATGGATTACTGGGCTTTGGGGCATATTCATCTTCGCTATGTTTATCCTTCGTTAGAAAATCCTCAGCTCGTTTTTTCTGGTTGCGTGCAAGGTCGCGATATACGTGAAACAGGGGAGAGAAGCGCTTATTTAGTGACACTAACGCAAGGATTTCCTAATAAAATTGAGGTGATTCCTACTGCGAGTGTTGTTTGGCAGCAACTAGATGTTGATATCTCTCAGTGTAAGACCCTTAGTTCAATTACCGATGTAATTTTAAAAGAATTATTCAAACTAAATGGAACTGCTCGTTGTGAAGAAATGATTTCACGTATTACGTTAGTTGGTTCTACTAGCTTGCATTACAAATTGAAAAATCCTCAAACTTTAGCCGACATAAGAAAACACCTCAACGATACCTATCAGTCTTTTTTTTGTGATGCTTTGTTGGATTCGACAACACAACCTCGAGACAAAAACGCTCTGAAAAACGAAGCTCTCTTTCCTGCAGAGTTCTTAAAAGCGTCACAGCGATTACAAGAAAATTCTGACAGCGAAGTAAGGTATCTAGAAGATAAATTTCTAGAAAAAGGGTATCAACCACCCTTTGATTATGAAAGAAATATATCCGAGATGATGACAGATGCTGAAAATTTGGTTTTGGATTTACTGTTTGAAGAAGGTAAGCGTTAGATGAGGCCTTATCTTCGGTATATTAAAATCGGTTCTTTTGGGGTATTTTTTAATAAAACAGTAGGCCCTTTTAAACCAGGTCTTAATATTGTTTATGGTAGCAATGAGGCGGGAAAATCTACCCTAAACGCTTTTGTAGGCGGCGTGCTATTTGGTTGGGATCATGCACGAGGAACGCGTAATACCTACAAACCTGAAAACGCTGAACGCGTTGGCTCACTTTTCTTTGAAACGGAAGAAGGAGAAAAGGTTCTCTATCGTGCGCGCAATGTAGATGGGCTGCAAGGTGATGTAAATCTTGTTGCCGACATTGACCAAGAAACACATCAAACCATATTTTCCCTAACAGCAGACCAATTGAATTCTCTTGCTTATCCGGAAAATATGACAGCAAAATTACTGACAGCTGGTTCTGGTACCATAGAATCACCAGCTCATGTACGGGAGATTCTTGAAAAAAGAATCACAGAATATTCTTCACGTGCATCAGGGTTAGAACATTCACTCGCTAATTTAGTAGAGCAGCAAGAGGAGTTGTCACAAAAAATGGCTGCGGTATCTAAAGAGATGAGTCTTTATAAAGAAAAAGACAAAGAGTATCACGATGTAACTTCTTTTCGCAAAAAACTACAATCTAGTTTAGAGTGCCTGAATCAAGACATTGAGAAACTGGTTGTTGTTCGTACAGAAATAAAGAAATACGATGACGAAATTTTAAGAAATAACGAAGAGATTGCTTCACTTACAACCGAGATTGAGTTGCTCGACAACCTTTATCAGTGGCAAAAATCTCAATCTGATAATCCGACACGCATTCTAGGGTGTACGCAAGAACAGGATTTACGAGATTTAGTGGATTCATTGGCGGCTGAAGAGGCAAAACACGAAAGCCTAGTTGATTTAGCGCAAGAAGATTTTTCAGCTTCAGAGTTAGCTTATAAAGCGTTATTGAATAAAGAAGAAAGACAACCAAAGGAGAATTCACAGTCCTCCTCTTTTTCAAATAAGATTATAGTTTTGCCGATACTGTTTCTTTTGATTGGAGTATCACTGTTTCTATTTGGCGTGATGAATACTCAGAGCTTATTGACGGTGGGAGGTTTACTCCTTGGCCTCGTTGCAATACTTCTTGCTTCATTCATTACTATAAGTGCAAGAAAAGTGCGAAATAGTGTGGCTTCAGATATAGCCCACCAAAAACAAAACCTTTACGACTCCTTAATGGAAAACAAAACCAAACTTGAATATCACAAAGAGGCAAGAGAGCAGTTCCGTTCTAACATATCAGCACAGTTTGATGGTATTGGTCTTGAAGATACCGGAGGCTCGTTGTCTCGCGCTCGTAGACTTTTAGATGAATCACGAGTAGAACGCTTAAAAAATACCACCTATCAACAGCAAAGAGAAGAGCTATCTTTTCGCCTAAATGTGCTGGAAGACGCTCATGAACAAGCACTGGTATATCGCGAAAAACTGTTTGACGGGGTTGGCTTAGGGCACTGCTCTCTTCTTGAAGAAGTAGATGTAGAGATTTCTCAAAAAGCTAAAGATAGAGAAGAATTGTTGAGCGAAAGCGAAAAAACAAATAGTCGCTACGGAGAGTTGAAGCAAGAGCTTTCTCACGCTCTAACAAGAGATGATTTCGATGTACTTAAGTTGGAAAAAGAGCAGGTAAAAACACGCATTAATGAGAGTGCAAACGACTACGCGCGTTTGCTGCTTGCGAAAAAAATGCTTGTAGAAGCAATAAAGTCTTGGGAACATGAAAGTCAGCCAGAAGTTTATCGTATGGCTTCGCGATTGTTAAGTATCATGACTCAAGGAAAATGGGTTCAGATAGCTATGACCGACAAAGGTACCTTGCAGGTGTTTGATGAGGTAAAGACAGCGCGTGGCCCCAAACATTTATCGTTGGGGACTTGCCAGCAACTATATTTGGCTCTGCGCATTGCATTGTTGGTATCCGCAGATAATGTTGGCCAAGCTATACCAGTTTTTGCCGACGATATTTTAGTAAACTTTGATGCAAAAAGACGAAGTGGAGCTGCGCAAGCATTAAGAGAGCTCGCAAAAACACGACAAGTAATTATTCTCACCTGCCATAAGGAAGTGGTTAAGGATTTGAAAAATGCCGTTCCGAGTGCGCATACTGTGCAGCTATGATGATGGAATGGGCGTGCAAGAGTAATCAGCATAAGCATTGGACGGTTCTATATTATAATAGTGATGCTTTTTGCAGTATTAATCCGTAGCACTCGCTTGGATTCAAGAAAGGATATATACATATGCCCAGCACAGTTCTGATTGGCGCCCAGTGGGGAGACGAAGGCAAAGGTAAGATAACCGACCTCATTGCACGTGACTACGATTACGTAGTGCGCTATCAAGGAGGAAACAACGCAGGACATACCGTAATTCATGGTGATAGAAAGCTCGCTCTTCATCTCATGCCATCTGGGGTTATGTATGAAAATGCCATACCGGTAATCGGCAATGGCGTTGTAATAGATCCCGGTGTTCTTATAAAAGAAATGGCCATGTTAGAAACAGAGGGCATCTCTTGTAAGAATCTGAAAATCTCTTGTGATGCTCATATCATTATGCCCTACCACAAAGATTTTGATGGCGCTGATGAAAAAAGCCTCGGCGACAACAAGATTGGTACTACAAAACGAGGCATTGGTCCTTGTTATCAAGATAAAGTTGCTCGCAAAGGTATTCGCGTTCAAGATTTATTAGACGAGAAGATTTTTCGTCTTAAGCTTGAAGCAATTCTCGCACAGAAAAATCCTGTTTTGGAAAAGATTTACGGCTTACACACGTATACCGTTGAAGAAATCTGCGAAGAGTATCTTCCCTATGCACGCATTCTGAAACCATATATGGCGGAAACAGCTCAACTTTTGAATGAAGCAGTGCGTGAAGGAAAATCAATTCTATTTGAGGGTGCACAAGGTACTTTGCTTGACATAGATCATGGAACGTACCCATTTGTTACCTCTTCATCATGCTGTGCGGGTGGTGCAGCAACAGGAACAGGGGTAGGGCCTACTGCTATCGAACGAGTTTTAGGTATTCAAAAAGCCTACATTACTCGTGTTGGAAGTGGTCCGTTCCCCACAGAGCTTTTGTTTACGGAAGACGGAGGTGAAGGAGAAGACGCAGAGGTTGGTGAGCTCCTTTGTCAAATCGGTCATGAATACGGAACAACTACAGGGCGCAAGCGTCGTTGCGGTTGGTTTGATGCAGTAATCGGACGCTATGCCGCTGAGGTTAATGGCCTTACAGATATTGCTTTGACTAAGCTTGACGTTCTTTCTGAGTTTGAGTCGATCAAAGTATGCGTTGCTTATGAGTGCGAAGGGAAAGAGTATAACTATTTCCCCATGCAGCAAAGCGTGTTGTTCCATGCTAAGCCTATTTATGAAGAACTTCCTGGTTGGAAGGGTCAAGATATCACCAATTGTCGTGCATTCGAGGAGTTGCCTGAAAATGCACAGCGTTACGTGGAATACCTTGAGAGAATTGTAGGCGTACCGATTACGATTATTGCCGTTGGTCCTGACCGCGATCAAACCATTATTCGTGGCTGGTAGATGTATTGTTGCCTGAAAGGAATCCTATGAATATTTTGGTATTAGGTGGCGGAGGTCGCGAACATGCAATTACGTGGGCTCTTGCAAAATCCCCCCGTGTAGATATGCTGTATGTGGCACCCGGAAACGGGGGAACTGATTCACTCGCCAAGAATATTACTGATTTGGACACAGAAAACGGACAAGCTGTTTTAGCGTTTGTTCGTGAACATGAGATTGATCTTGTTGTTATTGGCCCGGAGGCACCCTTGGTTGCTGGTGTCGCAGATGTTTTGCGTGAAGCAAATATAGCCGTTTTTGGCCCTGATGCTCAAGGTGCCCAGCTAGAAGGAAGTAAGAGCTACAGCAAAGAGTTTATGGATGCCAACGGAATTCCCACTGCGCGTTATGAATCTTTTTCTCAGCTTGAGCCTGCATTGTCGTACGTGCGCGAACTGGGTGCTCCCATTGTGGTAAAAGCTGACGGGCTTGCCGCAGGCAAGGGAGTGGTTGTCGCGGAGACTTTGGAAGCTGCAGAACAGGCAGTACAGTCATGTTTTGATGGCGCTTTTGGCGATGCCGGATCTTCGGTGGTTATAGAGGAGTGTTTGACGGGTCCTGAGTGTTCGCTCTTGGCTTTTGTTTCAAACGGAAAAGCTCACTGTATGACCACTGCACAAGATCATAAGCGCGCGCTCGAAGGGGATCGTGGTCCAAATACGGGCGGCATGGGCGTTTATTCGCCTGTTCCTATTGTTGAAGCTGAAGAACTTGCAGCTATGCGTCAAATAATGGAAAAATCCGCCGCCGCAACCGCAAAAGATCCATTTGCTCATGACTATAGAGGCGTTTTGTATGGCGGCTTTATGTTGACACCCGAAGGGCCTAAAGTCATTGAATTTAATGCACGTTTCGGAGACCCAGAGACTCAGGCTATTTTGCCCCGTTTAGAAACCGATCTTGTTGATATCATTATGGCTGTTGCGCAAGGGAGACCAGAAGATATTGAGCTTCGTTGGTGTGAGCAGTGGGCGGTATGTGTGGTGCTTGCAAGCGAGGGATACCCAGGATCTTACGAAAAAGGCAAAGTGATTTTGGGTGTAGCCGAAGCAGAAATGCTTGACGGCGTAACAGTGTTTCATGCAGGAACTACAAAAAACGCTGATGGTGAATTGTTGACTTCAGGCGGCCGTGTTCTCAATGTGGTTGCTTTGGGTGATACGTTTGATGAGGCGCGAGAAAAAGCTTATGAAGCGTGCGCCCTTATTAATTTTGAAGGAAAACAACTGCGCAGCGACATAGGAAAACGCGCGGCGCAGGGTCGCGATGCTTGGTAAAAGAGTTGCGAATTAGTGATAAAAGAAGCGGGCGGCCGGAAGGTTGGCCCGCTTTGCTATGAAGGAGTTGCGAACAATGTTGTCTGAGCGCTTACTAACTAAGGTAATGAGGCAAACCACCAAGCAGTATTTGAAGCTTGCCCCTACACAAGATGCCTTTATGCCCAGTCCAGAGGCAGGTAAAAATTACATGCTCTACATGCATGTTCCGTTTTGTGAACGCCTGTGCCCCTACTGTTCGTTCAATAGATTCCCCTTTGAAGCTCATCGTGCAAAACCTTATTTTGAAAATATGCGTAAAGAAATGTTAATGCTTAAAGATTTAGGCTACGATTTCGATAGTGTATATATTGGTGGCGGCACTCCCACCATTATGATAGACGAACTGTGTGAAACGATTGACTTAGCAAGAGATACCTTTTCAATAAAAGAGGTATCAAGTGAAACCAACCCTAATCATCTTATTCCCGCCTATCTCGAAAAACTAGAAGGACGTGTTCAGAGACTCAGTGTGGGTGTACAAAGTTTTGATGATGACCTGCTTAAGCAGATGGATCGCTATGATAAATATGGGTCTGGAGCCGAGATTCTTGAAAAAATTGGCGCGGCAAGCCCTTATTTCACATCTCTTAATGTTGACATGATTTTTAACTTCCCTTCGCAAACCGAAGATATTCTTATCAAAGACATTGAGCGTGTGGTGGAAAGCAATACAAGCCAAACTACTTTTTACCCCCTCATGACATCGCCAAGCGTTGCGCGCTCTTTGGCTCGCACGGTGGGGAAAGTTTCCTATTCACGCGAGCAGCTGTTTTATGAAATTATTTGTGAGCTGCTTGCCGAAGGTGAAAACCCCTTGTTTCAATTAGGTAGCGCATGGACCTTCAACAAGCGGGGAACAGGCGCAAGTGGCGAAGATGTCATGATTGATGAATATGTAGTTGATTACGAAGAATATCCTGCTATTGGTAGTGGAGGGATCACTTATTTAGGGAAAACCCTCACGGTTAATACCTTTTCGGTCAATGAATACAACGAAGCTATCAACGCCGGTCGTATGTCGCTAATGGGAAAAACGGAATTCTCTAAACATGATCGTATGCGCTATCGCTTTATGATGCAATTATTCGGTCTACGCCTTGATAAACGCCAGTTTGAAAAAGATTTTGGGTGTACGGTGGAGCGAGGGCTGCCAATAGAGATGGCATTTATGACTGCTTCAGGTGCTTTTGATCGGAATACGCCTGAAGAGCTTACGCTTACAAAAAAAGGCCGCTACTTGATGGTGGTTATGATGCGTGAATTCTTTACGGGAGTTAATAACTTGCGCGATCAAGCACGTGCTGCACTCACTGGCGAAGAGCGCGAGCTAATTTTTGGCGGGGGAGAGTGTCCGCAGAAGAAGTAGTGCTGCGTGAGGGGTGGACGCTGTAAAAACTCATTGCATGTTACTGTGAGAGAATATCAATTTTGCAGCCTTTGGGTTAGGTTGGGTGCCGTTGTGCAACTTCTCAAGCTTACCATAGCCCCAAGTGTTGTGGTTAGTATGGAAAGTTTCGGGAAGTTGTTATTTGCTAAATTATAAAGAAGAGTAAGAAAGTAGTTGTTTTTTCTTGACTTTGTAAAGATTAACGCGTAATATATTTTTTCGCGTTCAACAAGAACGTTGTTGTGGTCGGGTAGCTCAGTTGGTAGAGCAGCGGACTGAAAATCCGCGTGCCGAGGGTTCAAGTCCCCCTCCGACCACCATTGAATTTACAGGTGCTTTGACTATACACACAGGTCAACGCACCTTTTCTTTTTCGATAGTTTTCGCTAATTTCAGTTAAATTTGACAATTATTAGTAGTTGAGCGTTGAGTAGCGGTGTCATTGCCGCCATATGCTTGTACAATGGTGACAATAACACCCTTTCTAGTTTCAATCAGCAAAGAGGCAGAGTGTGTGAAAATGGAGGAACCCATGAAGAAGATTCTTGCACTATTGGTAGCAGGAATGACAATGGTGGCGGTTTTTGCTGGATGCAGCCAGGAGGATATAGATTCGACATCTGTTGATTCGAATCAGATTATTGAAGAGGTCGACTCTACAGAATCTCTTGAACAAGAGGCGCCTGATAAAGAACCGCCTGAGATAGAGCCGGTTGAAGATGCTGCTATAGTGTCTGCAAGCGGCATCTTAAAAGTGCACTTCTTGGATGTTGGGCAAGGAGATAGTACGTTTCTAGAGCTTCCGGACGGTAAAACAATGCTCGTTGATGCGGGAGAGTCTAGTGAAGCTGGGGTGGTTGTTGGTTATATACAATCGCTGGGCTATTCAAGTATTGACTATGTTGTTGCAACACACCCACACGCAGATCATATAGGTGGATTACCCGGCGTTTTTTCATCGTTTCAAGTCAATGAAGTTTGGGCTCCCAGGGTCTCGCACACAACAGCAACATATGAAGCATTCTTGGATTCTGTGGCGGCAGAGGGTCTCACTATTAATACAGCATTTGCAGGTTCAAATATTTATTCTGCTAATGGATGCACTCTCGACATTCTTTCACCTAAGGCCTCTTCGTATGCTGACTTAAATGATTGGTCGGTGATTATTAAAGCGGTATTTGGCGATAATGAGGTTTTGCTCACGGGAGACGCCGGTTCAAGCGTTATCACCGCCTCAAACCCTGGTGAAGTTGATATTTTGAAAGTTGGACATCACGGCAGCGATACTTCTACTAACGCTCAACTCATTGCCTTGCTCGCTCCAACTTATTCTGTAATATCGTGCGGTGCCGGCAATTCGTATGGACACCCTACAGACATCGTTTTGTCTGCACTGTCTGCAACGACGGTGTTGAGAACAGATGTCGACGGAACCGTTGCTGCGTCGTTGGATGGTGTAAATATTACATGGGAAACAGGTATAACTGCGCCTCGAGCAAGCGTTGTAACACCGGATCAAACTCCCGAACCTGAGCCGGCTCCTGCTCCTGCAGAAATATCCGGTTCTGGAGCGATGGAGGTTTATATAACTGAAACAGGTGCAAAATATCATCTTAATGGCTGCAGGCACCTGTCAAAAAGTAAAATCCCTGTATCACTTACCGATGCTAAAAACGGAGGTTATGAACCATGCAAAACATGCAACCCACCAAGCTAATAATTGACAGAATCGAAGGCGACATTGCCCGATGCGAAGACCAAGAGTTAAGGATGCGAGATATGCCTCTTGCTGAACTCCCAGCCGGCGTACACGAAGGCGCTGTACTTGTTTTTGATGACAATCGCTGGGTTATGGATGAAAAGGAAGAAGCACAACGAAGAGAGCGCATTAATAAAAAAATGGACCAGCTTTTCAGATAGATCTATCGTCATGGGCAAGCCTTATATTCTGCAATCAAGAGTACTGGAAAGTACACACTCTAAGGATTAACTTTTTAACGTCAGCACACTCACGACAGATTTACGCTAAAATTACCTAGTTAGTTACAAAGACAGCAAAATGCTCGACAACATAAGATAAGCAAGCAAGAAAGCAGTGGTTACGAAAACACAGGCATCTTCTCCGCTTTCACTTCTCACCGTATGTAGCATCATGTTTATATGATTACTTGCCATACCTCTATTACTAGGCTTCGTAGGAAAAGATACTGCCTATGGAGCTAATATTGCAGAGGAAACTAGCGGTACGGTCAATTGGGTAATTGATGCAGACGGTTTGCTCACCCTCACGCCAACGAGCGGAACTGAAGGAACTCTAGCGTCTTTTGAGAGCTCATCCCTTGTTCCTTGGAATGCCCATCGTACTTCAATCAAATCTTTTAAAATAGCTGAAGACACAACGGTGTAGGGTGGGGAAAGTGTGGTGCAGATGTTCGCTCGCTGCACAAACCTCACAACCCTCGACCTATCAAACTTCGACACCTCAAACGTGACGGATATGAGTAATATGTTCTATGGCTGCGAAAACCTCACCTCACTAGACGTATCAAACTTCAACACCTCAAACGTGACGAATATGATTAGCATGTTCTACAACTGCTCAAAACTCACAACCCTCGACCTCACAGGGTTTTATGCGAGCACCTCCCGTGATGTGCTCGACATGTTTGCAAATACAGCTCTCTCGTCTGTTATTCTTGGAGAAAACACTGATGCAGTAGTTAAGGGCGCAATGCCAAATCCCTCTACTACTACCGTTATAGATCCTGCAACGGGGGCTACGAGTTCAGGAAACTGGGTCAACAATGAAAATACGTCATATGACTCACTTGCAAGCGCTCCAGCCGGTACGTACAAGGTAGAGGTAGACGCGGCAACTCGCCTAGATCTCACTTCAGCTACCGTAAGCTTTGAGATTGCTCCAACCGAGACTGCGTACACAGGTGCAGAAATTAAACCTACCGTAACCGTGATAAACACCGCTACTAACACCACGCTTATTGAGGGACCCACTACGAAGTAACCTATGCTAATAACATTAACCCTGCACAGTCAACGGCAAGTGCAGCTCCCACGGTAACCATTACAGGCCTTTGGACTTGTACGGGGGAGAGAAGTGCAACGTTTACTATCGTAGGTGCACCTGAACCAACACCACAAGAGCCAAGCGCTGGTAAGACACTTCCCAGTACCGGAGACTCACTTTTTTCAGTAGTAGCTCTCATGGCTCTCAGCGTACTTGCTTCGCTGGTGGTAGCAAGAACTGCTCGCAGGCATGGGTAGATAACTAAGGAGAAAAATCACGAAAAGGATTTCACCTATTCGTAATCAACAACCGCTTGCAAGCGTGGGTAGAGAACCCCTCAAGCCAACTTGTAGAGGCAATATACTAATGCTGGCAACCGGAGAGTATCATTTACTGAAGAACATGTTCGAAGGTATGGGTAGTCAACCTGTAGAGCCAGCTTGAAGAGCCAGCCTGTAGAGCTAATCAAAACTTCATATTGGCAGCAAACAAGGAGCCTCGCAATAGGGCTCCTTGTTGTATAAAGGCATTCGTGTGGATGCGGCTTGGTGTCAAAAGAAAGATGTGCTAAATCTGACAAAAAAGCATAACCGGCAGAATTTTTACTTGACAAAAGGTAGAAAGGATGTGTTAAAGTGGGCACACAATTTAATACCTTAAACCTATGAGGCGAAGATCAAGCCATAAAGGGCACTCACAGAGAGCGGGCGTAGCTGGGATTCCCGTAGTAAGCCAAATGGTAAATGGATCGCCGAGGGAAAGGGGAAAGGTTGTTTGTGGGTTGGGTTTCGTGTTTTGCCTAACGAGCAAGCTTCTGAGTATCTGGACCGTGAGCCTGCGTTAAGGGCAGGGCATGTGATGGCATGTTCGTGAGAGGGTTCTAGTTTTCTAGAGCCAGTAAAGGTGGCACCGCAGGTTATAACCTGTCCTTTATGTTTAAAGGACAGGTTTTTTTATTTTGCGGCAAGAGTTTTGTTTCCTTTGTCTTGGAGTCTTAATTCCAATCTCTCATTTCAGGCTATCAAAGGTGAGAAATTGAACCGTTGTAAAGCAAAGAAAAAGAGAAAGGGTCGAAAGTCATGCAAGGAGTTTTACAAGAAACAGGATTGAGTACGGGAGGTTTGCAGGGGAGCGATACTGCCCTGGCTTCTCCAACAACACCTATCGAGCAGTTGATCCCGCAGGGAAGGCTTCGCGACACAGAAAAAGCAACTGCTCGCAAAGATGGCCTCACCATACAAGATCTTATTCTTATTGCGGTATTGCTTGCTGCAGGTGCTGTGCTTAAGCTTACTTTAGGCAGCGTTTTAACATTTGCCGGAATGAAGCCAAACTTTATCATTGCCATGTATTGTCTTGCCATTTTGTTGGTAAGGCCAAAGCCTCTACAGGCTTTAACTATTGGTATCTTAGCAGGGCTTCTCTGTCAGATACCGCTCATGAATGCTACCCCTTGGTTGAATATTCCCGCAGAAGCACTGGGTGCTTTTGCGATGAGCCTTCTTGTTCTTTTGCCGTTCAAAAAAGGCAAATTTAATGCAGTACCCATGGTTGCCGCATTTTTCTCAACTGTTGTTTCTGGTTATACCTTTGTCCTTTTGCTTGCTCTGTTAAACGGGATTGCAATTCCGGTTGCGCTTGTTTCTTACGCGGTTATGGTCTTCGGTACGGCGGTGTTTAATGCGGCGCTGGTTTCTCTCTTACTTATTCCTATGCGAAAAGTCCTCAAGAGGTAGATTTATGTATATTCATCAAAGTTATTTTCAAAAAAACCAAAGGAGACAAGGGTGATTGAAATAAAGAACGTAAGCTTTCGCTATCATGAAAGTGAGCATCTAACGATAGGTAATATTAATCTTACGATTCCTGATGCAACTTTTGTGGGAATTACCGGAGCGGCGGGTTCAGGAAAATCAACACTAACCTATACGCTCAACGGAATTATTCCGCACTGTTATCCGGGAGATTTTTACGGAGAGGTTGTTGTCGAGGGAATGGATACCGTTGAAACCGACCTCACCACAATCTCTCGCGTCGTGGGCAGTGTTTGTCAAGACATTGATAGTCAAATTGTCTCCTCGGTTGTTGAGGATGAGATTTTGTACGGATTGGAAAATTTTGGCGTACCGCATGACCAGGTAGAGTGTCGCATGATAGAAGCATTAGATGCAATGGGTATTTTGGATCTGCGCGAACGCCTTATCGAATCACTGTCTGGAGGACAAAAGCAAAAAGTTGCAATTGCTTCAATTTTAGCACTCCGACCTCGCATTTTGGTGCTTGATGAGCCTACGGCAGAGTTGGATCCCGCTAGTTCGGTGGCAGTGTTTGACCTGTTGAAAGCATATGCAAAGCAAAACGACACGACAGTAATTGTGGTGGAGCAAAAGATTGCGTTACTTTCTGAATATGCAGATTTACTGGTAATTGTTGATCGGGGTCAAATTCGTTATGCCGATCATCCTTCGGCAGTGCTTGCTCATAGCGAAGAGCTTTTAGAGATGGGAATTAACTGCCCAAGGTCAACATCGCTGACGAATCGCTTGTCTAAACAGGGTCTCTATACCGGTTCTGTTTGTTGCAATGTTGAGCAGGCAGCTTTGGCAGTTCAAGACATCTTGTCCAACCCAAAAGGTAAATCTGAAGGGGTAGTATTATGATTGAATTCAAAAATGTTTTTGCCTCTTATAGTGAGGATGTGCCGGTCTTAAAGGGTGTGAACTTTACTATTACTGCAGGTGAATTTGTTGCTGTTGCAGGCACTAATGGTGCGGGCAAGTCCACCACCATGCGCCTCATAAACGGACTTATGAAGCCAAAATCGGGTGAAGTGTTAATCAAGGGAGTTTCTACCCAAGACCTTAAAACGAGTGAAATTGCTCGTGAGGTGGGATTTCTTTTTCAAAATCCCGACAGACAAATTTGTTCAAATACCGTTTTTGATGAACTTATGTTTGGCTTTCGCGCACTAAATGTTGATGAAGTAGAAGCTCGCCAGAAAGTAGAAAAAATCATAGCCGAGTTTGGATTCAATGCTGAAAGCGACCCGTTTTTGCTTAATAGAGGATCAAGGCAGCTATTGGCGCTTGCATCAATTGTTGTTCTTGAGCCGCCGGTAATTATTCTAGATGAGCCAACAACCGGACTTGACTATCGCGAATGCTGCAAGGTTATGGAGATTGTTGCGCGCCTTCATCAAGGAGGAACAACGGTTGTCATGGTTTGCCACGACATGGAAGTGGTAGCTGACTATGCACAACGGATTATCGTAATGAATGACGGCCAAGTGATTGATGATGGGGAAACTTTTACGGTCTTGAGAAATCACGAAACCCTACATCGTGCTTCGATGATGGCTCCCCAAATTGTCGCTATCACACAAAAACTTGAAGAGCTGCAAACGGAGACACGGCGCACCGAAATTCTGCAGTCAAACACCTTGAATCAGTTAGAAGCCGCAATTGTTGAACAGGTAAAGTATTCGACAGCAGAAAGAGGTCATTATGAGTAAGTTTCTCGATTATGTGCCCGGTACTAGTTTCTTGCATAAGATGAATCCGGTGGCAAAGCTTGTGTGCGCACTGTTTATCTCAATTGCTTGCTTTTGTACGTCAGAAATAGCTCTCTTGCTTGCTTTGCTCGCCTTGGGTTTTGTGCTCGCTCAATCGTGCGGTATGCTTAAGCAAGCTCTTGGGTTGGCAAAGGTTGTATTCGTCTTTTCTATCATACTGGCAGTGATTCAGCTTTTAACAACTCCTACAGGAGCAATGTTGATAGAGTTACCTTGGGGCTATATCGGGGTAGGCAGTATCTTTGCGGCGCTTTCGACTGTGTTGCGCTTAATTGCTGCTGCCATTCCTCTATTTTTGGTATTGTATGTGACTAAATTGACCGACCTCTCAAACGCCATGGTAAAAATACTGCATATACCTTATCGCTATGCCTTTACTTTTACTTCTGCTGTGCACTTTATTCCCGTTTTTATGAACGATATGAAAAGCATTATGGAAGCTCAGACGGCGCGTGGCATTGAATTTGATTCAGGTAGTTTTGTCAAAAAGATGCGCCTTATGGTGCCGCTGTGTGTTCCTTTGCTCGTTTCATCGGTTCGCAAAACAAATAGTGCTGCTATTGCGGCAGAAGTGCGTGGTTTTAATTTGAGAACCGCTCAGAGTGGGTATAAGAAGTATCCTTTCGCGGCGAGTGACGTCGTGTCATTGCTCGCCTGTGTCTTGCTTATTGTGTTTGCTTTGCTATTGAGAACGATATCGTAAGAACAGCAACAAGCAAAATGACTGGTTGATTTTATTGAGTGTTGACTCTAAGGGGACAACACTCAATTTTTTTAGGTAGCCTTTTGCCTCGTTTGATGTTTTCAAAAGCAGAAGGTCTTAATGTTTCAAGTAGATTGCTCGCGAATTGTTAATTGACACAAAGAGGAGCAAGCGTGCCGGACTCTTTTTTGCAGCAGCGCAGGCAGAAGAGCAACGTGTGAAGGCTTTGAAGGGTTTTACGCGTGGGGGGTGAAACGGGTATACTGATTGCATTGATCTTGCTCAACTTGAAATAAAAGGATGCTTTATGGGTTTGCTTTTTGGTGCCGCTCGTGCGGTAAGTTCGATTTCTACTTGGGGTCTTAAGCATGTGTTTCACCGTCCAGCAGCTAATTTTCCTGGCAAGATAGCGCTTTACGTTGACCCACGCCTTATAGCAAATCTTACCAACAAGCTAGAAAAAGGGTCAATTGCTGTTGTGGGGACTAACGGGAAAACCACCGTGAGTAATCTTTTGGCTGATGTGCTTGAGCGAGCAGGACATCGGGTTGTGTGTAATCGTACGGGGGCGAACCTAGATTCCGGTATTGCAACCGCACTTCTCCATGCAAAAAAAAGTGATTGGGGAGTGCTTGAAAGTGATGAGTTGTGGTTGGCACGAGTTTTGCCTCAGCTCCAGCCAAACTATGTGTTGCTGCTTAATTTGTTCCGCGACCAGTTGGATCGCGTTGGGGAAATAGATCGCATTCAAGATAGCATCGTAAAGGCTTTGAGCTCATCACCTCAGACCACACTTATTTACAATGCAGACGATCCTTTGTGTAGGATGATTGCTTGTCGCATTAAGAACTCCACGGTTGCGTTTGGCGTTGCAGAAAGCATGGGGCTCCAGCTCAATACGGTAACCGATGCGACTATGTGTCAAAAGTGTTCTTCTATGTTTGAATATTCTTTTCGCCAGTATGACCAGCTTGGAGACTATCGCTGCCCGCACTGTGGGTTTGCACGCCCTCAGTTAGATTTTTCAGCACAGCAGGTAGAATTGGCTGCTCGGGGGTTGAGTTTTGCCTTGCAAGGTAAAAAGTCGGACGAACATGTTGCACGTGAAACAATGGACAAAAATGACGCGCCAGATATTTCAATCGAATTGCGCGCTTCATTGAGTGGCTCGTACATGGTATATAACTTAATGGCGGTAGGAGTCGCCGCAAGTCTTATGGGGTGTACGCAAGAGGTAATACAGGGAGCGATTGACAACTTTAACCCTCAAAATGGGCGCCTTCAGTCGTATGATATCAACGGTCGCTCAGTACTGCTGAACCTTGCGAAAAATCCTACGGGATTCAACCAAAACATACGCATTGTTTTACAGGATCCTCATCCAAAGGCAGTCGCTTTTTTTATTAATGATAAAGAGGCTGACGGACGTGATATATCTTGGATTTGGGATGTTGACTTCCAAGAGCTTGCCCAGCAAAAGAACCTCAAGGTCTTTGCTGGTGGAATTAGACGCAACGACTTGCAGGTACGTTTAAAGTATGCAGGAATTGATGCTTGTCTTGTGGATAGCGCAGAAGATGTGCTTGCGGCCTTA
This sequence comes from uncultured Eggerthella sp., assembly GCA_964369725.1. Lineage (GTDB taxonomy): Bacteria > Actinomycetota > Coriobacteriia > Coriobacteriales > Eggerthellaceae > Paraeggerthella. Next base: position 20,402 of record CAYJGC010000001.1, on the reverse strand, counting down.
GGAAAAACACCATTAAGCGAAGGCGCGTATTTTATTGCAAACTACACGGCGCTCCCAGGCGTTAAAGCTGATATAGAATCTTTTGCCTGCAAAGAGCCGTGTGATGGCAAACCAAGAAAAGAGGTAAATAAGCAGGAGTCTGCTTCAGTTTTTCCCCTTGCCTCATCTGGCGAAAACAATTCATCCCCGGTTGTTCTTGCTCATCTGTTTCCCGACTTGCTCAACCTGTACGGAGACGGAGGGAATGTCACTATTCTTGAGAATCGCTTGCGTAGGCGGGGTATTCCTGTAGAAATAAAACGCGTGAACTACGGTGATGAAGTTGACTTTACGAACGTGGATTTCGTCTTTTTAGGCGGAGGTCCCGACCGTGAGCAAAAACTTGCGTCTCATGAGCTTATGCGTATGGGCAAAAAACTACATGCCTATGTTGAAGACAATGGAGCTTTGTTGTCGATATGCGGCGGATACCAAATTCTTGGTCGTGAGTGGTATATCGGGGAAGAGACAGTTGAAGGACTGGGCATAGTTGACATGATAACAAGCCGTCCGGGCACGTCGGCTGATCGTTTAGTGGGCAATATTGTTCTCGACTCAACTCTTTCAGATATGCCGGTAGTTGGTTACGAAAACCATGCTGGGCGAACGTATTTAGGAAAGGATGTTTTGCCTTTTGGCAAAGTAGTCTCTTCTTCGGGGGGCGGAAACAATGGCGAAGACAAGAAAGACGGCGTACAGTATCGCAATGTGATAGGAACTTATTTACATGGACCTATTTTGTCTAAAAACCCTCAGATTGCAGATGCTTTGCTTGAGTGTGCATTGGAGCGCTATGCAGCGCGAACGGGCTGCAAGCTTCCTACACTCGAAGTATTAGATGACAAGGCGGAAATTGAGGCAAGCAAGTATCTTCGCAACCGATTGAATGTTGGCTTGTAGGTTTGTTGTAGTTTTGACGGCATTCCTATGAGTTTTTCCAAAAAACTGAACCTTTGACTTGCATGGATGAAAGAAACTCGCCACAATCATCAGCATGGACTATAAACGCAACAATGAACGATACTCAACAAGCGGTTCAGGTAGATCGCGACGGTCGTCGCGTCAGGATTCTGTACAGCATGATTCGCCACGAAGGCAATCTCGAAGAAATTCGGATGAATCTTTCAACAATGAAACTCATATGGATGAAGGCGCGCGCCGCCGTCTTTCGCGCTCTGAATATACGCGTGAAAATCAGGCTTTGCAGGCAAGACGCAAAAAACAGCGCACATTAAAAATCGCCCTTTCTGTGCTGGGGGCAATAGTTATAATTTGTGCTGGATCCGCTTTTGCTTATTATCAAGTTTTAGCAGGAAATCTATCAGCAGGTATTGATCAGGATTTAAAAGACGCGCTGGTTGAGACTGATTTAGACAATGAGCCTTTTTACATGTTACTTATGGGCACTGATGGCTCTGAGGAGCGACAAGCTTCTGCGGAATATGCAAACGACCCTACCAGGTGTGACACTATTATGCTTGCGCGTATCGACCCTGTCGAAAACAAGGTAACCATCGTGTCGCTCCACCGTGACACAATGGTTGAATTAGAGGGGTACGGCACCCAAAAACTTAATGCAGCCTATGTCTATGGAGGTGCCGCTCTTGCTGTCGAGACGGTTTCAGAGATGGCGGGGGTTCCTATTTCTCATTATGCAGAAGTTAATTTTGATGGACTTGAAGATATTGTTAACGCCTTAGGTGGTATTGAGGTTGATGTCCCGGTTGAAATTAATGACGCTGATGCGGGAGGTTATGTGGCGGCGGGACAGCAGGTTCTTACCGGCGAAGAGGCTCTTATTTTATGTCGTTCGCGCTATACGTATGCCGACTATGCTGATCCGGACTCATACCGTGCGGCAAATCAGCGCCTAGTCCTTAGCGCCATTGTTGAAAAGATTCTCGCGGCGGATGTGGTAACTATGGCGTCTACTGTTCAGGCGCTTTCGCAATCGGTTACAACGGACTTGGCAGTAATGGATATCATAGGACTTGCTCAAACAATGCAGGGTCTTAATCCTGCTACCGATATGTATACTGCTATGGAGCCAACAACGTCTGACTACATTGATGGCGTCTGGTATGAAATTACCAATCAAGATGAGTGGGCGTTAATGATGGATCGCATAGACCAAGGCTTGCCTCCAACTGAATCAGACCTTGTAGACTCTGGCACAGGCACGGTGTTGGCAACAACGGGTGGTATTGGTTCCGAGGCTGATGACTCAAGAACCGGTACGGTCGCTGTACGTAATGGAAATGGCACTGCGGGTGCAGGTATTGAGGCGAGTGAACAGATTGAAGCGTTGGGTTACACCACAGATTCTGCCAATGCTGACAACTTTAATTACACAACTACCATGGTAGTATTTAAGGAAAATAGTCAGTCTGCGGCTGCTCAAGAAATCGTAGAAGCTTTAGGTGCAGGAGCAATATATCTCGACGACGGTACCTTTTTGTTCGAAACTGATTTTTTGGTGGTGCTCGGAGCGGATTGGACAGCAGAAAACACTACCTAAGCGAATGCTTATTACAGAGCGATGTTTGGGATTGACCAATCGTTAAGCAAAACCCCTTTCAAGAGCCCTAAAGTAATAATATGAAGGGGATAGTATGCGTAAAAAAACCATTTGAGAGATTTTCCGCGTTGACCACTGTACGCAAGAAGAAGGGGGATGGTTGTGCTGCATCCTGCAATAGGATAGAAGACAAACGGTAGCATGGCAATGTTTGAAGTAGTGATGGTTTCCGATAAGGCAGGAATTCCTAAGCCGAGCACAGAGAGCAGTGACGCTGTCAGAATACTTTGACGCTTGTGAGGCACAAGATAAAGAACGAGAACCATGATAGGCCCAATGATACCCCAGTCGCTCAAAGCGCTTGCAGCAATGAGACAAAGACTTACTACCCAAAAGGCTGTCCGTGATTTTAAAGTATCATGGAGGTAAAGTAGTGCGAGCCCTAATAATAAAGTAAAAAAGATATTAAGATTATGAGCAAGAAATAGAAAATAGGGAACTTGAGAAACGATAGCAAAGAGTAACAGCCTTATAGCATAATTTCTCATATTTGAAGTGTGACGATATCCTTCAACTAATAGAAAAGCCATGATGGGAAACGTTAGTCCTCCGGCTCCTATGAATAGGCAAAGGATCTCTATAGGAAGGTAATTAAAAAACAAGTAGCCAGCATGATTTAAGCTCATTCCCACAATAGCAATAATCTTAAGAGAAAAAGCCGAAAGGGAAATGAAGCTTTTTTGAGGGGCTGTATCTGATGAGTTGTTCATGTTTGCCAAGTATACTTCAATAGGCGTCGCCAAAAAAGAGTAAAGGAAAAACGCGTGACATCGTTTAAGTTCAAAAAAAATGACGAAGTGGACAAACTTCAAAGGAGGGAACACTCCCGTGCGTTGGCCATCTTTTTAAGTTTCTTTCTGGCGTCTATGCTGTGTTTCCAGGTGCTTCCAGGAAACACCTTGCTTAGTTCGGTAATCCAAGCGCTAGTTCTTGCTGGCGTTGTGGTCATAGGAATTGTTTTTGCAGACAAAAGCCTCATCAGGCCACCGCGCATGAGCAGCATCCCTCTGGTTCGATGGATATATTTTTTATTGGCAATGGCTTTTTTTGCGGGTATTGCAGGATGGTGGCTCTCAGGTTTGGGGCTTGAGGGGTTGTCGGGAATATCGTTAGAGGATATGCTCTGGCGGATTGCTTTAATTGTTTTACTATGCGGATTTACAGGTGTGTTCGAAGAGGGCTTATTTCGGGTTCTTGCTATTGGGGCTCTCTCTCCATATATGTCGCTTACAAAGGCGGTGATTGTTTCTGCAGTAATCTTCGGCTTAATGCATGCGTCAACAAGTGAAGCGATTGCAATTGGAGGAAGTGTTGCGTGGGGGCAAGCGTTTTTCAAACCACTTCAGTCGGCTTTGTTTGGCTTTTTCATTGCGGTTGTATTTGTTCAAACGCGCAATATTTGGCTTATTGCTGGTTTTCATGCGGCTTTTAACTTGCTCTATCTAGGGCCTCTTATGTTGGTGACAGGATCTCAAAACAGCCATGTAACGGGAGACTTCGTTGATCTGGTAATACTGATTGCAACAACAGCTATCCTCATAGTGCCGATTACTGTTGCTGCTCGTAGTTTAAAAAGCCTTAGCTGCAGCGCGCGACCAAATGTCGAAAACGAGCAGTAGTTCTCACATCATTTTTCTTGCAAGGAAGATTGAACTGCGATAACATGAACAATCGCTTCGGAAGAAGTTCGAGTTGTGCGGGCGTGGCGGAATTGGCAGACGCGTACGGTTCAGATCCGTATGGGGGTTACCCCATGAAGGTTCAAGTCCTTTCGCCCGCACCAAAATCACGTAATTTGAATACTACTTTTTTAGGTTCGGAAGTGCTTGAATTGCGCGATTTTGTCGAGAAACATCTAAGTAAGTGAAAAGTAGAGAGAGGGTTTTGAGTAAAAAATCGGCAATCAAGAGGCATCCCGTAGCATTTTCGTCAGTAGTAATAGTTATATCGTATCTGTTTTTGTATATAGGGCTTGTGCCTGCCGTTGCGGTGGTTGCCATATTAGGTATACCTTTAGAGACACCCGTGGCAAAGCAATTTATAGATGCTTTCCCTCGAATCTTAGCGGCAGTATTAGTTTTTGGTGCAACATATTTTTTATTGGACAAAAAATATAATTATCAATTCAACAAGGAAAATTTTGTTAAATGGTTGCCTACCCTTATTCCGTCGATACTGCTACTGATAGTAACCTTTGGTGTGGTTTTTACCGTTAAAGCAGAGGGTAGTTCAGAATTAATTATTCCCGTGACAGTTATTGGCGCGGCAATATTTCATGCACTCTGTGTTGGTTTTTATGAAGAGGTGGCATTTAGAGGCCTGTTTTGTCAGTCGTTATTAAAAACGGCAAAAAAGAATCCTATCGGTAAAGCAACTATTATTACCGCACTGTTTTTTGGGCTTATGCACTTAGAGGGCGGATTGATGCAAACCGTCAATGCTATAACATTTGGAATATTTGTAGCCGCTATATATTTGCGCACCAAAAACTTGTGGCTGGTCATTGTTAATCATGTAATTTGGAATGCAGCAGTATTTATTATTAATGTACCTCTTGGAGATGGCACGCTTCTCTTTGATTATGCACGAGGCATTATTGACGTGAATACTCTTGATATCGCAGCTGTATTTAGCTTTGCGGTTTCTATTTTAACCCTTCTTTCACCTTTGATTATGACGGGCATAGGATTGTTCTTGGTGCGCAAACGCAAGCACGAAGAAATTAAAAATCTCTGGGGTTTAGAGGAGAAGACCGAAGAGCAAGCTGCAAAAAGCGAAGCAGTACCAGCTTAAAAAAGTTTGATTTATGGAGAACTTTGACTCCTTTGATAATTGAGATAGAATCCTTATTCGTGGTTATATTGGAAACTTAATCCTCCTAAGATTATGAACAACACACATTCATAGCCGTAGGAGGATTTTTTATGCAAACAAGCACTATTAGACAAGTCTTTTTTACTCTTATCATGGCAACTTTTATGGTATATGGCATGATTGTGTATAACGAAGCGTTGCTCGCGGGAGGGCTTACCAATGCAACCTTTATCTTCGCGCTCAACGAGCTTCCCATAATGTTAGCCATTGCTTTTGTCTTGGAATTTTTTATCGTAGGTAAAATTGCGAAAAAGATTGCTTTCAAAATTGTAAAGCCTACGGATCGTCCCTTTTGCATTACGCTAGCTATCTCTAGCGTAATTTGCATAATCATGTGCCCAATAATGAGCTTGTGTGCTGTGCTTTTATTTGGGAATATTAGCTTTGCAGCTTGGATTCAGACAACGGCGCTTAATTTGCCTGTTGCACTGTTGTGGCAGCTTTGTTACTGTGGTCCGTTTGTTCGCCTTATGTTTGGTTTGGTCAAAACCAAACAACCACTTGGTGACACAGTGCCACAGAGCGCATCTGTGGCGCAATAGTTTATACTGGGACGCATCTCGACTGTTTCATGATGGTAGCCGCGAACAGTGAGAAGAAGAAAATCGTAACGCATTAGTCCACAACGGGGCGCATCTTGTGCCTATGAATAAAAAGAGTACAAGATTCTGAGAGTATCTTATGCCAGCACTTTCCCATGATTGCATCTCTTTGCTACGAGTAGTGTTAACGTTGGTGTACAAGATTCAGACTTTGCCTTAGTTACTACTGGTGGTATCGCTACAACAAGCCAAATCGAGACCCATATATGAAAAGGGTCTCGATGTTTTCCACAGGGTTAAGTGGGGCGCAGGGGTTGCTTGTGTTTGTGAAATACGGGATGACTTATCGCTGCAAAGAAAAAGGAATTTAATAGGCGCTTAGTGCATTGTTGGATGCGGGTATTGTCAAGCCTTAAGTTTATCTCTCTTGAGAGAAGCAAGCTTGCAGGTGAACCTTGCATAGGTGAGAGGCTCGTCAAATATGAGAGCTACTAAAAGTTACTTACGCAAGGTCTTTGACCTGTCTTCCCTTGTGCCTCCTGTGCCGTGAGCGCTTTACTTCTTAAGAAGGTCTTTTCCATAAGAAAAAGCCCGAGCTGCTACTTCACCAATTTCATGATAATTTCTGGTTGTAGGATCAAAGGCAACAGCACCTGAGCCATGGAGGGTCACTTTACCGTTTTCGTTAAAGCACCCTTCATCTGCCATCGCGTTTAGAATTTCACCGATAATGATAATATGCGAGCCTATTTCCGTTGTTTCAACAACTTTGCACTCAAAATTAACCGGAAACTCTTCAATATAGGGAGCATTAACGTGTTCTGCTTTTACGGCAGTGAGTCCGACAGCCTCAAATTTTTGAGCTTTATGCCCGCTGATCATGCCAAAATAGTCAGCTTCTTTGAGAACGCTCTTGTTAGGAATATTTACCGTAAACTCTTTTAGTTCTTGTATATTCTCGTAGGTTTTTCTTTCCTTGCGGACTGATACGGTGACGCAAGGAGGTGCAGAAACGCTTACTCCTGCCCAGGCAGCGTTCATTGCATTTGGGGTGCCATCTTGGTCATAGGTGCCGATAATAAAAATTGGTGTTGGAAAAGCAAAGGGTTCTCCAGTTATCGTTTTTTTCATTACAATTCTCATCTCCTTCATGGTGGATTTCTGTTGTGCGTAATGTTGTAAGCAAAATGAGTACCATCACTGCTGAAGCTCACGCAGCTTCAAAGTATAGCTGCACATTCTAGGTAAAAACGAAACGAGATGCAACCGTCTTAGTGCTTAGTCTTTTATAGTGAGAGAGTGGATCGTGGCGGTTGTTTTTAGCGAAGGGGTTGCTGAAGTAAGGGAGTGTGCTCACTTTGGCGTAGTTGACAGCAGTTGTAGCGCTCGTTTCTGGTGAAAGGGTTGCGGGGGTTTTAGTTGATGCAGTAAAAAGAACAAGTGCCCCGCAGGGCACTTGTTTGATGAGAATCAGATAGTTTCTAAATAGCGTCTTATCTTTTCATCTTAGTGTTAAATGCTGCATAGCTAATGCCGCCAAGTGACAAGACTGCTAGGGTGAGGAACAGCCAAATGATGCCTGTATCGCCCGTGTTTGGAATGCGTGATGAGGAGTTGTTTCCATCTGGGTTAGTTGGGTCTGGGCTTGGAGTCGGGGTGGGTGCAAAATCCCCTACCTGCACAATGGCATTAGCAAGCGCGGTTCCGTTTTCAACCAAGCTGGTTTTACCGCTTACTGCAGTAGGGGCATTTGACGGCACTGACTCAAAGTTGTGAGTGTAGGCAGTTGCCGCGCTGTAGGTTGTCTGACCTTCTTTGTCAGTAAGCGGAGTTACTTGAGAGCCGGTTACTGATATTGATTGACCATCTTGTGTCCAGGTGATTTCTCCATGTGCAAGTTTGCTTGCTCCTGATGGGAGCGTTTCTAGGAGGAAGCTATAATTTGGGGAGATTGCTGAAATAATAGGATTGGCAATCGCTCCTACAGCATAGGTGCTTGATGCCGGAGTGAGAGCGATAAGGCTGTTCGCATCTCCACGGTAAATTCGAGAAGTAGCATTAGATGTTTGCGCGTTAACAAACCCTGTCTCGATTCCTTTTCCAAGGTCGCCGTGAGCGGTAACAATGTATCCATTGTTAATAAGGGTAGTGTTATCGGCGGTGATTTTTAAGGTAGCATCATTTGGAATGTAGAGCTCTTGTCCAACGACAATTTCAATGTTATCTGCCGCTACTTTTGAAAGAACAACATTTCCCTGAATAGTCCAATGAGGATCTTGCCAAGCTCCCTGTTCACCTGCCTCTACCAAGAGGTTTTCTGGGGTTTGGGGCTGCTCACTTGCATACACTGACGTGTCAGGTCTTTGTTCAATTCTGAGAATATTAAGACCCTCGCCGTTGTATCCAAAACCAGTGCCAACCTCATAAGGGGTGAAGTCTCCTTCTCCTGTAATAAGTAGTATTAAGAATTGGAATCCACTGTAGAAAGCGTTTCCTATTCCACCTGTGGTGGCTGTGGGTGAATAGGCTATACCTTGCTCAAGGACAACTGTTGCGGAGCCTTCAACAAACTTAAACCAGTTTGCATAAATACTGGCCCTCGCCAATGCTTCCTCTTCGACTAATCCTTCCGCGATCATCATCTGGATAAGAGTCTGCGTTTCCGTCTTAGAGAATTCTCCTATGATGGTTTTGTATACGTTGCCTAAGAGGGTTGCATCGTCATCTACAAAGATGTATACATCGCCTAAATTTTTAGGAAAGAAATCGTCGAAGCTTGACCCTGATTCAGATGTGGTATCTGGTAAGGTCGTTTTTGGCGCTGCACCTTCATCATAAATGAATCCACTGCCATACACCTGCCCAACCGTTCCTGAGAGAATTGAGATAGTTGCGTTGCCAAAACCCGCATTTTCGATATAAGCTATTTTGCCAGATTGAAGAGCGGTGTTGTCTAAAGCATAGCCGACATCTCCTGAGAGTCCGCCTCCAAAAAGCATTCCTCCAACGGTTCCACCATCTACGGTAACAAAGGTGTCTTTGCCTACGGGTGATAGTCTGCCGCCGCCGTAGACGTTGTCTGAAACTTGGGTACCTGTACCAATGGTAACGTTTGTGTTTCCTCCAACATAGTAGGAAAGGCCACCACCGTAGATATTTTCTACGGTGGTGGAGGTTGCTGTAATGGCAGTGTCTCCTCCAACGTAACCGCCAAGTTCTCCTTCTCCACCATTCGCTTTATATGATGATCCACCAATTAGGTCTATAGTCTTTACATTTTTGGTAGTGATAGAAGTATTTCCGGTAACATAACCAGATTCAGCACCACCATAAATTCTTCTATTGACGGATACACGTTCTGTCTCGCTGGTGCCTGTTATCGTAATTGTGGTATTGCCTGAGACGCCAGTGCCATAACTTACGAAGAAGTCTTCTGGAGTATAGGACGTTGACGTATCTGAAGAGCGGGATGGGACATTGTAGACGCCACCACCACCATAGACGTTTCGTCCAATTTCTACCGTGTCCAAAATGGTGACATTGGTATTGCCGTCAACAAGGGAAAGACCGCTATTACCTAAGTGAGATCCTCCAAACACTACCCCTACGTTACTCGTGCCTTTTATATTTACCTGAGTGTTGCCGTATACCGTGTTGTCTGCAGCTTCGCCATGGCCGCCACCAAACACTGAACCTCTAACGGTGGTGTTTTCTACGACAATGCTCGTGCTATCCTGTCCTGCTTGCCCAACATCTGCGCGAGGCTTGTCGCTGTAACCACCTGTATTTGCTTCGGATTTGCCACCACCGTGGACATCTCCATATACTTCGGATTCTTTGAGGATAACGCTTGTGCTGCCAAGAACCGGTGCCTTAGCTTCAACCGATAAGGTTTCGCCATAGTAACTGAAGCCATAGCCGCCGCCAAATATGGTTCCTGTCTCACACGTGTTGACGGTAACTTTTGTTGTTGCATTTACGGCTGCCTCACAATTTTGGGTTGCATGTCCTCCACCGAAGACGGTTTCAATATATAAATTAATATATTGGCCTCCCCATTCGTCAGGCACAAGAGAACCTGTGATGGTGATATTGGTATTGCCTCCTACGCTGGCAGATTCTGCATCAACATCCGCACGACCTCCGCCATAAATATTATTTACATAGTAGAATCCTTCTGTAGCGGAGGTAGCTACGTTAACGGACGTGTCCCCGGTGACGTCCCCGTTATGTCCTCCGCCGTAGATGGTGTTGATATAGCCACTTTGCATAATAATGTTGGTAGAATTGACAGTTTCGTTAAGCGCGCCGCCATAAATGGTGGCTGTAGTTAAATCTCCCTCGCTGTCAATAGACGTGGGTGAAGAGGTTGGCGTTAGGTCTACATCATGCCAACCTCCCGTATTATCACGATATTGTACATGGGTAGAGTTAGCGGCAGTTCCCGCAGTGATCTTTATTTCTAGACCGTTTGCATAGATTTTTGTACTCTCAAGACCTGCTGCCTCCACCACGGTGGGTTTGTCAAAAGTTGCTGCTTCAGCAATCGACGTCCCTGCGGTCGGAAGGCTTGCTCCGGCCACTGCAATAAACAATGACGCAAAAAGCATGCCGAGTATTTTTTGCATAGCTCTCCTTTGCTTCGTTTGCAAATAATACAGTTGTGAAGAAAAACGTTCCCCATCTGTTCAAGAAGCGGCATCTTCCCGAATCTTGACACTGTTGCGAAGAGGATACAAGAAATTGATGAGCAATGGCTTGCCAATACGATAAAAAGTGACTTTTTTATCGTATATACACAATTGAGGATAAATATCCCAGAATAATCTCTTTTATAACTAGGCAGTTTTTCGAACAGGATTTTCCGTGCTTGTCTGCCGAGTAGAGTTTAATAAAATTAGGTAAGAGTATACGATATCACGCGAAACCGCGCTGTTCAATTTGTAAAGACTAGAGGAGTTTTGGCGGTTGAGATAATGCTGCAAGCGTGCCGGGGATTTAGGGCTAAAAGGCACGCAAGCAGCTTTCAGCTGAACCTCAGCCTTGGTGAGGCAAGCGTGCCTAGGAGTTTAATGTTAATAAGTCTAACTACTCTAGAATAAAAGAGCAGTTAGAGAGATGCCCCAACTGCTCCGCGGAATTAATGATTCCGTGCTTCGAGAATAACTAAAGCAAGGTTATCCTTGTCTGCTTGAGTAAAGCTATATTGTGCCATTTGAAAATCCCCTACATCGGTGGGGTGTTCAATGCGAATAAAACGCAATTCTACTTGGTTGTATCCTTGGGATAGGAGTGCGTAGGCATAGCATTGTGCCTGAAGTTTATGCTTTTCCAAGATTTGAGGAAGGGTTTCGTCGGCGCTCCCACCTGTTTTGTAGTCAACCACAAAAGCATGGAGCTTTTGGTTTTCTAATCGCTTTGAGCATAAAAGATCAATCTCGCCCTCCATGAAAGCGTTGCCCAGTTGAACGAAGAAAGGGATTTCTGCTTGTACCTGAGGCCAAGATAAAGCTTCTTTGTAAGTTTTGCTTTCGAACCAATGAGAGCACGCGTAAAGAAGGCGCTCTTTCTGCGCAGGTGATACACGATAAGTTTTTGCTAATGCTTCAAGACGGTGTGTATCAGGGGTTGTCTTGGTTTCTATGGCGTATTGCGCTGCTCGGTGAAAAGCACTTCCAAGAGCGGTAGCATCTTCTGGTGAGTCTTTAAAAGGTGCAGCAGTTTTATGAGGCGCGGGCAAAGGGTCACTATGCGCAATTGATGAGTAAGAGAACACTTCGCGACGTATGTTTTTCCAGGGATGCTGGGTAAGAGGTGTTTTGATGAAGCAAGGGGTAAATAATTCTGTCTGAACTGGTTTTTCTTTAGTTTCTCCCGAGGCTATTTCCCAGTGTAAAGACTCCTCTTCTACAGCGGACTGCGTGGCAGCAGTCTCCGTAGGTTCAAGCTGCACATGGCTAAGACGTGCAGATTCAGTTCCTTGGTAGCACACTTCCGTAGTGCCTATTGGAAAAAATTCGTCTCCAAAAAGCGCACTGCAGATGTCGCTCGTAAGAGTTCCGCAGGAGATTCCTTTTATATCCATGGCAACAATCAATGCTTCACTTGCGCGCGTGAGTCCTACATAGAGCTTACGGCGCGCTTCTGCCAGCTCTTCGTCGCACGATCGTTGTGTGAGGACTGCTCTGTACGCTGCAGGGTCGCACGTCAGAATGGCTTGAGGGTCTTCTTTGTAAAAAGCCTGTTTTGCGTGAATAATCTCTGCGCTGCCTTCAAGCTTGTCAGCCGGTTTGAAAGAAAAGCTTTTATTCTGTTTCTGCTCTTTGATTCTTTTGAGCGATTCGCCTGGAATAAGAGAGGCAAAAGATGTTTGTCCCAGGGTCTCTGCATAGAGGGTTTGAGCCCTGGAGCTGGTGTCAAATTCGGCCACTGCAACCAAGGGAAATTCAAGTCCCTTAGAGGCGTGTATTGTCATGATGCGAACAACATTGCCACCAGCGCCTGAAAGTGCACCAGGGGATTCTCGCAAGCCGCCATCAAGCTCTTCCTTAAAAGCGCTCGCCAAAGAAGAAGGCCCGAGATTGCGATTTTCTTCAAGTGACTCAATAATGCGAAGGGCTTTGAAAATGTTAGCTGCTTTTGCTGTGCCTTGTGTTTGTTCCTGTTCAAGTCTGCTGAGCCAGCCACTGTGGAGTAGAAGGTAATTGAGCGCTCGTGTTGTTGATTGAGTCTGAAGGCTTGCGCGCGCATCGTTGAGAATTTGAAGGCCGTATGATACGTGATCAGGAAGAGGCAATGTTTCGTGGGAGATAGGTGAAAAGGCGTTATCAAGCCCTTTTTTGTGAATGCGGTTGGTGTTTTGGTCAATCTCGGTTGTTATTCTGAGGATATCTTCGGTGTCAAAGGAAAACATGTCGCTTGTTAAAACTTCAAAAAGCGCTTTGGTGTTCAACGGGTTTGCCAGCGTTTGCAAAAGGCTTGCTATAAGCTTAACTTCGGGAAATGAAGCAAACTGCGAACCTCCAGAGACAACACAAGCAAGTCCTTCTGCACGAAGTGCTTCTGCATACAAATCTGCATTGCTCATGACGCCGAGCAGTATCACCATTTCACCAAGACTATGACCATCTTTATGAAGCTGTGAAAAGCGTTTTGCAATTTCTTGTGCGTTTGCTTTGCGAGCGTCCTGCACGCCTACGCCAGTGCCCGATGTTGAAGGGTAAGAGGTAAGGATAAGGTCAATACGGGGACTGCTTCCTTGGTACGTTGAAGCGCGTGAAAGATTTGGTTTAAGAGACATGAATTTATCGCCAAATACCTGCGGTTGTTCAAAAATGCGATCAACAAAAGAAAGAATGTCTTGATGGCTGCGAAAGTTCTTTGAAAGTTCGACATAGCAAGCGTTGACTTCAGATGAGCGCATAATGGTCTTATGCTTTTCGTAGACATTAACGTCTGCCCCGCGAAAGCGATAGATAGACTGTTGAGCATCTCCTACCGTGCAAAGCTGCGAAAACTGCTTACCAGCAAGGCGTGTAATCATGTCAATTTGTAACTGGCTGGTATCTTGAAATTCATCTACCATGACAAGCGAAAAGCGGTTTTCATAGCGCTGAGCAATAAGGGGATGTTGTTCAAAGGCGGCAAGCGTGCGTGAAAGAAGATCGTTGTTGTCTAGTTTACCTAAAGAGTTTTTTGTGGCAGTAAAGCGGTCAAATACCTGACGTGCTAAAGAAATGAGACTACTCAGAAGAGAATGTCCCAGGCCGAGCAGGGCATTTTTGATAACTTGATCGTAGGAATTTTGACAATCTCGACAAGCTGCCTTTATGTCCTTGCTGCCGAAGTTTGCAGGTGGGCGGGCAATCTTTTCGCAAAGAGTGAGGAAGCTTGCAAGACGCTCTCCTTCTAGCTTTTGTTCCTCCTCAAGACAAGGTGCACTTGTTCGGGAACCGTGTGTTTCCAAAAAAGCCTGCAGAAGCTCAATAGAGGTAGTCGTTTCAAGGAGTGCCTTTTCGGAAGAGACACTTTGTTTTGCTTTTTGCATCCAGGGTAGTGCTTCTTCGTAGGCAAGAAGAAGCGTACGTGCAAGCGTGCTGGCTTGCAGAGGTGCTGGGCCGGGGCTAATGGAATCTAGTCCTCCACGAAGGCCGTCTGCCTTATCAAGCAAGTAGCTAAGCAAAGATGAAACCGAAGTGCTATAAGAACTTGTTGATGTGGGGTCGAATTCTCTAAACAGGCTTGCGTAAAGGCTTTCTTCTGATGAGGCACTGTTTTGAGTTAAAACGTCATCAAGACAAAGGTGAAGTAGTTCTTTGCGTTCTGTTTCGCTTAAAACCTCAAAGGCAGGGTCAATTCCCAGCTCAAGTGCATGCGTGCGTAAGATGCGTGCACACATGCTGTGGATGGTGGAAATCCAAGCTCCATCAACTTTAAGTGCTTCTTGGGTAAGGCCTTCGTCGCGCAGTGTTCGTTTTACGCGCTCTTTTATTTCGGCGGCAGCTTTTTTGGTAAAGGTGATAGCAAGTACTTCATCAATGCTGTTTACTGCAGGCCCGCTTGCGGGAAGCAAGGCATAAGCAATGCGCTGCGTAAGCATAAATGTTTTTCCTGAACCAGCTCCTGCGGAAACAAGCAGTGGCCCATGTACGTGTTCTACGCTTAGGCGTTGGTGAGGGGTGCATTTTTCTAGATTCATCTATAACCTCTTTTCGCACGAGAGCACGGGGCAATAAGTGCATGCCTGCTCGCTGCGGGGAAGGGGATTTATGTATCCTTGCTTGAGCTGGGCTATTGCTTGGGCAATGCGCAGCTCTGTTTCATCAAGGAGTTCCTCAAAGTTGGAAGCTTCTAAGGCTACGGCAGCAGGGCCAGGGAGTCCGCTAGCGTCTACTTCTATATTTGGTAATTGGATAGGGCTCAAAACGTTGCGGTCGTAAAATCCAGCGATGCGTACGCCGGTAGCGGAGGTTGGTTTGTATGATATATAGAGTGCACCAACAACTTTAACACCCAGGATTTTTTGGACAATCTGCGCATAGATAAGCGTTTGGACGTTGGGGGGAAGAAGGGCGTTGTTTGCTTGCGCTGTTGGCAAAATGGTGTCAAGCTTAAAGTTGCTTTTCTTAAGGGAGCCTTTGTAGTCTATGATCACTGCCTGGCCTTTGCTGTTGATATCAATGCGGTCAATGCAGCCGCGGAGGTAACATCCCGCATATCCAACAGGTTTATCATGGCCAAAGCTTAGTTCAAAATGAGTTGGTATGTAGTCTTGCAACAATTGAGCTTCATAGTCAAGATAGTTTACCAGTGAGTTTTCAAGCTGGGATAATTCTATTTCTTCAAGTTTGGTAAGAGCTATAAGCGGATTTTGATTTGCGTCAAGACTTGTTTGCTGTTCTGCAAGTTTTGCTGCGGTTTTGCGCATAAGGTTTCTCGCTTCAGTAAGATTTTCGGAGGAAACCTTACTGAAGTCTGTTTGACTAAAGGTTTCATAAAACTCTTTGAGCACCAGATGGGCAAAGCTGCCTTTTTCAAGTGGACCAAAGCTGGCTCCGAGTTCTGCTAGCCGCAAACGACGCTCAGCAAACCATTTATAAGGACATTCAAGATAACGTTCAATGGCTGAAGCCGAAAGAAGTACTCCTGAGGGAGAGGTGGCGTCATCGCGAATGATTTGTTGCTCGGGGGCAACGAGGCCGCGCAGTTGCTCTGAGAGTTCTCCTGTTTTTGCAAGAAGGCGGGAGAGATTGTTGTTACACAAAGGCGATGATGCGGATTTTTCAGCGTCTTCCTCAAGACTTAAAAGTGCATTTTCCTCAAGATTTGCTTCACTTGCAGTTTGAGCAAAGCTGGCAAGGGAAAGAGGGAGTTTGGTTTGTGGGTCGATCGCTTCATCGAGGTCGGATGAGTCACGATAGCAGTCTATAAGTTCTTCAAACATGACAGCAGGGTACGATTCTCCTGCGTCTTCATCGTTAAGAACGCGTTGCATAACAACATGGGATCGAGCGCTTGAGAGAGCGCGGAAAAATTGCTGACGCGCGTAAGAAAGAGCGTCTATGGGTGTGTAGAGTTCAAGCTTCTCAAGCAGTAATGTTGCATTGTTTTCGGTTAAAAGAACTGGATATGACGAAGATTCCATGTCGCACATGATAAGGGTTGAGCATGAGTTAGAAGAAAGCTCAGAGGTTTCTTCTAGCGACAGAAACAATATAGTAGGTGCCTGATATTCAAGCGTGTGTACCGTGCTTTTGATAGAGATGCGCTGTAGGAGGTCGTTTGCTGTGAGCGGGTCGATGCTTAAATGGTCGCATGCTTCGAAAAAACTTCGTGCGGTTGTAATTGCGAGAAGCTGTTCGGCGCGGAAAGATTCGTCAAGTGCGGCGAGACGATGGATGTGCTGTTCGAAAAGAGTAAAAACAGTTGCATAGTTGCGCTGCCTCAGAGCATCAATTACCGCAGCAAGAAAATCGGTGCTGCTTGATAAGTCTTCAAGGATGTTGGCATTTGTGATTGCGCGCCAGCCTTGCCATTTTGAATCAAGAGTTTGAGCTCGCTGTTGTGACAGCCCGGAAAAAATGTTTGAGGCAAAATCGGATGCGTGTGACGTGTGTAAAGTGGTGCTGCGGAGTAAAGAGGTTAAGGCAAGAAAGGCTTGTCCAAAGGACGTTTCTGGAAAGGTTCGCCGTGTACTTAGAGCACAAGAGATGCCTTTTCTTGCAAGCGGCAAGGCTAGTTTGTCGTACGATTTGCGCGGATTGCGTGCGCAGATGACCACAGGAAGTGCCGAAGTGCCGTGTTTTTCCGCAAATGCTTTTTCTTGGAGAACTGCTTTCACGGCACAGGTGCCTACAAGATGAGGCGTTGCGTAGCGACCGGCAGGTAAGAGAATTTCTACTGCTCCTTGTGGATTGATTTCTTTGCCTGCTGTAGGTTTGTATAGTTGTGTTAGCAGCTGTTGAAGTTCTGGTTCTCGGATGTTGTTGTTTGAAGGAGCGGTGCAGCTGTCATCTAAAAGCGTGACCGAGGTGTGTTTGGCGATAGCTTTAACAAAGTGCTGTTCAAAGGCGGCTAGTCGATTGAATTCGGTAACAACGAAGGGCGGGATAGAGTTAAGAGAAGAGGCAAGATGTTCTGCCGCCTGCGAAGGCTCAAGTAGTGCATGTTGGTCAAGCAGTTGAGCGTAGATTGCAAGCACTTCTATCATGGCATGTTCCGTGATGTTTAGTGCGTCATATTGCTTGCTTGATGTGCTTGCTTGAACGTTTAATAACAGAGGTAGTGCCTGATGAGCAAGCTGGGTTAACAGTGCAGTGGCGCCCGTGGTGGGGTTAAGAGTAGTGTGGGTTTTTGCATACGATTGGCAGGCCTGTTGCATCAAAAGAGTGCGCTGTGTGGAGTCTATTAGAGTTGTGCCCGAGCCAAAAAGCTCCCATTGGTCGGCTATCCAATCTGCAAGTGTTGTGACGCGCACGCCTAAAGCGCAAGAGCTTTGAGCAAGCGCCTGACAAGTTTGTACTTGTGCCGAAAATGAAGGCACAATCAAAACAGGAATATGTCCCTGTTTTTGAAAGGCGGCAAGCTCTTCTTCGGCAGTCTGGCGAAGTTCGTCAATATTGTTGAGTGTTAGATGTTTTGTAATCATGTTTTCATTGTACTTCCCTAGATTTGTTTAAGTGCGCTAGAATACGGACATGAAGAAAAATATTTTAAAAAATTCTGCATTGGTGTTTCTTGCAGGTGCTAGTTATGGTGTTCAAGGAACCGTGGTAAAGCTTACGCTTGCCGCAGGTTTTACCTGGCAACAATCAGTGGCTTCGCAGGCGGTCTTTGGGGTTGTTTTGTTTTTGGCTGCATTACTTGTTCAAATAGTGCGAGGAAAGAAAATTGTATCGCTGTCGCCAAAGCTTATTCTTATGCTTTTGGGCGTAGGGTTTGTTTCGGGAACTACGGGTGTTTTGTATAACATTTCATTAAGCATGTTGCCCGTTCCTATTGCGGTAACGCTGCTTTTTCAATTTACCTGGATAGGAATCGTGATTCAAGTAATTGCAACAAGACGCGCCCCTAGTGTTTTCGAGGTGGGCGCTGGTGTGGTGATCATTGCGGGTACTCTGCTGGTGAGTGGGCTTTTTTCCGCGGACATCACCGCGCTTAATCCGCTTGGTGTTGTATGCGGCCTAGGGTCGGGCGTTTCTTTTGCGACGTTTGTTTTTCTTTCGGGCAAAGTTGGCGCGGGTTTGCCATCCATTCAACGAGGTAGCATCATTTGTTTGGGTTCGCTGTGTATGGCTTTTTTTGTTTGTCCTGATTTTCTTATAAGCGGAGCAATTCAAGAAGGTATTTGGCTATATGGCCTTATGATGGGCGCGGGAGCATTGTTTATTCCTGTTATCTTGCTGGGAATTGCAACACCGCATCTTTCCACGGGTTTGGCAACTATTATGGCAGCGTCCGAATTGCCGTGCGGAGTAATTATTTCGGTGGTTGTATTGGGTGAAACAGTGGACGTCTTTCAGTTTGTAGGTGTGGTAATTATTTTGACAGGGGTAGTGGTTGCGCAGCTACCCAATTTGTTACCTGGTCTGCAGGCACCCCCGCGACCTCCTGTGCGTTATATTCAGTGATGCTAGTGCGAAACGGATAAATACTGTGACTTTTTATACCACCATTGCTCAGAGAGCTTCTGCTGAAATTGAAGAGAAAAAAAGCCGTTTCATAGCTACCATCTCTCCTGTTCAAAGTGAAGAAGAAGCGCTGGCCTTTTTGGAGGAAATTCGTACAGAACATCGTATGGCGCGTCATAATGTATATGCGTATATTATTCGATCTGGTGGAGCAGGTGCAGCGGGTCGCGTCCGCTATTCTGATGATGGAGAGCCACAAAAAACAGCCGGTTTGCCCACGCTTGAGGCTATCCAACATGCAGGATTGAGCGATGTTGCGGTGGTTGTTACGCGCTATTTCGGTGGGACTCTTTTGGGAACAGGCGGACTTGTGCGTGCCTATACTCAGGCAACGCAAGCAGGTATACAGGCAGCTCAGATTGTTGTCGTGTCTCGATGTGTGGATATTGAAATTAAAGTGGCTTATTCCAAGTATGAACAGCTTGTGCGTCTTGCTCAGGATTGCAAAGCGAAAGTGATAGATACCGTATTTGAAGACGCGGTGACTCTTAAGCTGCGTATGCTTGATGGCACCCAAGAGCCGCTTTTGAAAAAAATAACAGAACTAGAACGCGGCAAGGAAGTTGTTGCCGTGAGCGCCCCGTTTGACGCAGCGTTTTAGGACGCGTGATCGCGTGGTGTTTTGCCCCGCGGGCGCGTGCTGTGTGCGACGTGTTTGCCGCAGTCGCGTGCTTGTGTGTGGGCGGGTGCGTGGATACTAGTGCACGTGGCGTGTGGACCCGTGGTCGCGCGATTGAGTAAGGCGCGGTCGCGGGCGTGTAGGACCCACGGGCGTGGGCGGGCGTGTGAGGACGTAATTGTCAGAACACCCGCTAACAAGTTTAACCCACCAATCCTCGCACGTGAGAGCATGATTGCGTGGCAGCAACTTGCTTGCAGCAAAGTTGATCTTAAGCGAAATGCTAAAACGAATCGACACTGAATTACTTTCTGAAACGGTAAATCAAACCAGCCTGCATGCACACCAGCCTGCACGCAAGCCAGCCTGCATGCACACCAGACTGCTCAAAAAATCTTGTTGAGGTAGAACTTGAATCTTTTAGCAATTTTTCGGGGGTACGGAGAGAATTTGCGCCGGATATTTCTAAAACCAATTTAGTAATAGTTAGAAACCGCAGGTGAATCGCCCGTAGATGTTTTGAAGAAATTGTGAGTTACGGATTATCTCTCCGTACCCCCGAAAAATTGCTAAACTTCCATGTTCCATGTTCCATGTTCCATGTTCCATGTTCCATGTTCCATGTTCCATGTTCCAT
>CAYJGC010000001.1:0-324 GCA_964369725.1 uncultured Eggerthella sp. | reverse complement strand
GCTAGACGGTCTATCCCGAATTGCAGAGGCACGCCACAGCTTGTTATAAGGTGGCAGTTTCCAAAGACACTGAACATTGAATCAGACAGTTCATCCTGAGTCGCAGTGGTTTACCATAGAACCCTCTTGCTCCTATAGGGCTTCCTGTGAATCGCCTCGAAGAATTGACCTAGACTGACAGAAGATCAAGCCAAGACCTACTTCGAAAGATTGCAGGGTATAATGGGTGCATGGCAAATGCAGATAACCTCATACTCAATAGATACCGTCCCATTGCTGAGGCAGGAATGGGCGGATTTGCAACGGTTCAAGTTGCTTGGGATA